>JANMYN010000543.1:0-2082 GCA_031382195.1 Betaproteobacteria bacterium | reverse complement strand
CGCAGGTTCGAGCGCAGCGGACAGGCTGCCTTCCCGCGCTGCGGCGGGATCGAAGTAGTCGAGTGCCTTGGTGATACGCAGGTAAGTATTGGCGTCGAAATGCTCCGCGAACTTGTCGGCCTGATAACGCAGATAGGATTCAATCTGGAATTCGACGTCGAAATTGAACTTGAATCCACCTTCGCGCAGATCGCGGCCGAATTTCTCGGCCATCGCGTCATCGGAAAGATAGGTGATATGGCCGATCATGCGGGCGATACGCAGTCCGCGCTTGGGCACGACGCCCTGCGAATAATAATTGCCGCCGTGAAAGTCCGGATCGGTCGTGATCGCCTGGCGCGCCACCTCGTTGAACGCAATGTTCTGTGCCGAAAGTTTCGGTGCGGCGGCAATTACGATCGAATGTGCCAGGCGGGCGGGCTGGCTCACGGCCCATTGCATCGCCTGCATGGCCCCAAGACTGCCGCCCATGACAGCGGCAAACCGGTCAATGCCGAGCCGCGTCGCCAGCCGTGATTGCGCCTCGACCCAGTCCTCAACCGTGACCACCGGAAAATCGGCGCCCCAGGGCCTTCCGGTCGCCGGATTGGTGCTGGCGGGCCCCGTTGAGCCGTGGCAACCACCAATGTTGTTGACGCCGATCACGAAAAACCGGTCGGTGTCGACCGGCTTGCCCGGACCAATCAGGTTATCCCACCAGCCGAGGTTGTCGGGATCGTCGGCATAGACCCCGGCAACGTGGTGTGAGGCGTTGAGCGCATGGCAGACCAGCACGGCGTTGCTTCGCGCGCCATTGAGGGTGCCATAGGTTTCGTAGGCAAGTTCGTACGCCTCGAGCCGTGCACCACTTTTAAGCGCGATCGGATCCTCAAAACGGACAAGTTTCGGGCTGACGACGCCGACTGACCCTTCGCGTGGCATGGAAACATCCGGATTATTATTGCGCGGATTATATCGTCCGCGCCGCGTGCGTCACGCGACTGGTTTGGCTACCGAGAGGCGGCGCAGCATCTGCTGCACAGCGTCTGCCTTCATGTCGCGGTACAAAAGCGCTTCCTCCGACTCCTTGGCCAGTACCTGGGTATCGTCGTAGGTCAGGTCCCGGCGCAGGGAGATCTCTCCCGGCGGCGCCAGATCGTTGCCGGCGAGATCGGTCAGTCGGTAAACCACCCGGTAACGCAACTCGAATTCGCGCACCTTGCCGCCGACGGACAGCGAGAGAATGTGCTTCTCCTGTGATTCACCAAGGATCTTGAGCACTGCCTGCGCTTCGTTGCGATTCTCCGCGATTTTGGTCTCGCTGCCTGCGCGGACAGCCCGCTCCAGATCATTGGCGAACGTCGAATAGCCGGTCGTCTCGACGAACAGCGATTGATAAGGAATTGCGGCCTGGCCGCGCAGGTGGAAGCCGCACGAAGACAGGGTCATTGCGATCAGAAGGATCGCGATGAGCAGTACTGAGTGCTGCGTGCTGCGTGCTGAGTAAAAGCCCCAGCCTCTGGTGGTCGCGCCAGCATTGGTGCTTAGGCTTGGTATTTCGGTTTCAGGCATTTGATCTTCTCTCAGCACGCAGTACGCAGCACTCAGTACTTTTTTTAAACGACGATGTTGACCAATCGTCCCGGCACCACGATGACCTTTTTGACCGCCTGGCCGGCGATGTGTTTCTGCGCATTCGGATTATCCAGTGCCAGGCGCTCGATGGCGGCACGGTCTGCAGTGCGCGCCACGAGTACCGCGCCCCGATGTTTGCCGTTAACCTGCAGCACCAGCTCGATCTCGTCCTGCACCAGTGCGGCTTTGTCCACGACCGGCCAGGTCGATTCGAGAATATCGGTGCCGAAACCGAACTCGCGCCACAGCGTCTGCGCGATATGCGGTGCAATGGGCGAAAGCAGCCTGAGCAGGATGCTGGTTCCTTCGCGCAGCAGCGCGCCATGCGCCGGTTGCGAATTGTCCTCGAGCAGGTTGAGGATCTTCATCGCGGCCGATACCACGGTGTTGAACTGTTTGCGCTCGTAGTCGAAATTCGCCTGCTGCAACAGCAAGTGCAACTCGCGCCGCGCACTTTTCTGTGCCGCG
>JANMYN010000475.1:0-1808 GCA_031382195.1 Betaproteobacteria bacterium | reverse complement strand
GGCGGCACCGGCTACACCGGCGGCGCCATTCCGCTCGACAAATTATCCGCGGTAATCAACACGGAAAAGCTCGAAGCGCTGGGCGCCGTGGAAATGATGACCTTGCCCGGCCTGTCGCAGCCGATTGCCACCATACATTGTGGCGCGGGTGTCGTGACCCGCCGGGTCATGGAAGCGGCGGATGCTGCCGGGCGCGTGTTCGCGGTGGATCCGACTTCCGCGGATGCTTCCTGCATCGGCGGTAATGTCGCGATGAATGCCGGGGGCAAGAAAGCCGTGCTGTGGGGCACGGCGATCGACAATCTGGCGTCATGGAAAATGGTGACACCGCAGGCCGAGTGGATGCTGGTCGAGCGCATCGATCACAACCTCGGAAAAATCCACGACGCGGAAATGACGCGCTTTCGCATCACGCGCTTCGGCCGTGACGGCAAGATGCCGCGCGGCGAACCCGAGATCCTGGACGTGCCCGGCCGCAGCTTCCGCAAGGAAGGCCTCGGCAAGGACGTGACAGACAAGTTTCTTGCGGGCCTGCCCGGCATTCAGAAAGAGGGCTGCGACGGCATCATCACGTCCGCGCGCTTCATCTTGCACCAGATGCCGAAGCACACGCGCACCGTCTGCCTGGAGTTTTACGGCCAAGTGGCGCACTCGGTGCCTTCGATCGTGGAAATCAAGGCCTACCTGGACCGCAGGCCGGGCGGCGCAATTCTCGCCGGCCTCGAGCATCTCGACGAACGTTATGTCAAAGCCGTCGGCTATGCCACCAAAGCCAAGCGCGCCGGCCGGCCGAAAATGGTGCTGCTTGCCGATATCGTCGGTGAGGACGACAAGGCTGTCGGCGAAGCCGCCTCCGCCGTGGTCAGAATTGCCAATGCGCGTGGCGGCGAGGGCTTCGTCGCGGTGTCGCCGGAGGCGCGCAAGCAATTCTGGCTGGACCGGTCGCGCACCGCCGCCATTGCCAAACATACCAATGCGTTCAAGATCAACGAGGATGTGGTCATCCCGCTGGAGCGCCTCGGCGATTACTCCGACGGCATCGAGCGCATCAATATCGAGTTGTCGCTGAAGAACAAGATTCGCCTGCTGGATGCGCTCGAGGAATTTTTCCAGGGCGAGCTGCCTGTGCATCAGGAGGCGGAGAAGCTGACGCTGGAGGAATTACTTGGCGGGCGTCCGGCGAATGCGACCGATCTGGTGCGCACGACCCGTGAACGCTGGCAATGGATGTTGGACAACCTCGACGGATCGCTTCGCGATTTCGTCGAGAGGGAAGAGGGACGAGGGCCGAAGGACGAGGGACAGCCGACAGCCGACGAGGAACGAGAGACGGAAATCTCGCCCCTCGTCCCTCGCCCCTCGCCCCTCACCGTCTTCCAGGCCCTTCAGAACCATACCCAGCGGGTGTCCTGGAAAGCCGAGGTCCGCGAACCGCTGATGCAGATTTTCGATGGCCGTGCCTTCGATCCGATCCGCGCCGAAATCTACGCCGTCCACAAGCGCGCTCTGAAAAGCCGGTTGTTCGTGGCGCTGCACATGCACGCCGGCGACGGCAATGTGCATACCAATATCCCGGTGAATTCCGACGACTACGCGATGCTGCAAGAGGCCAATGTCGCCGTCGCGCGCATCATGAAACTGGCGCGAGACCTGAACGGGGTAATCTCCGGCGAGCACGGCATCGGCATCACCAAGCTCGATTATCTCGAGGCGCACGAAATAGACAGTTTTGCCCAATACAAGAAGCGCGTGGATCCCGAAGGCCGCTTCAACCGGGGCAAACTGCTGCCCGGCGCCAACCTCGATAA
>JANMYN010000464.1:0-1917 GCA_031382195.1 Betaproteobacteria bacterium | reverse complement strand
TGGCCACCGAACTGCGCCTTGCCGCCCAGCGGCTGCTGGGTGACGAGAGAGTACGGGCCGGTGGAACGCGCGTGCATCTTGTCGTCGACCAGATGGTGCAGCTTGAGTATGTGCATATAACCGACGGTAACCGTCCGGTCGAAGCTCTCGCCGGTGCGCCCGTCGAACAGCGTCACCTGTCCCGACTTGGGCAGGCCTGCGAGCTCGAGCATGGTCTTGATTTCTTCTTCGGTCGCGCCGTCGAACACCGGTGTGGCGAATGGCACACCGCCTTGCAGGTTCGTGGCGAGATCGATTACCTCTTCGTCAGACAGCAAGCTCAGGTCCTCGGCCTTGCCGCTGGAGTTGTAGATCAACGTCAGCGCTTTGCGAAGGTCGGCGATCTTCGCCTGCGCCTTGAGCAATTCGCCGATGCGTTTGCCTAGGCCTTTGGCCGCCCAACCGAGGTGGGTCTCCAGAATCTGGCCGACATTCATCCGCGATGGCACGCCAAGCGGATTGAGCACAATGTCCACCGGGGTACCGTCTGCCATGTGCGGCATGTCCTCAATCGGCGTGATCTTGGAGATGACGCCCTTGTTGCCGTGGCGACCTGCCATCTTGTCGCCCGGTTGCAGCCGGCGCTTGACCGCCAGGTAGACCTTGACCATCTTCTGCACGCCCGGCGGCAGTTCGTCGCCACTGGTCAATTTGCGTTTCTTTTCCTCGAAGGCCGCGTCGAACGACTTGCGCGTCTGCTCCAGCCCCACCTGCAACTGCTCGAGCTGCTGGGCCGCCTCCTCATTGGACAAGCGGATATCGAACCAGTGATACCGATCGATATCCTGGAGATAAGCCTTGGTGATCTTGGTGCCCTTGGCCAGCTTCTTCGGACCGCCGTTGGCGGTTTCGCCGGTCAGCAGGCGCTCGATACGGCCAAATGCGTCGTCTTCCACGCTGCGCAACTGGTCGGCCAGGTCTTTCTTGTAGCGCTTGAGTTCATCGTCGATGATCTGGGCGGCACGCTTGTCGCGCTCGATACCCTCGCGCGTAAACACCTGCACGTCGATCACCGTGCCGGACATGCCCGAGGGCACGCGCAGCGAGGTGTCTTTCACATCGGACGCCTTCTCGCCGAAGATCGCCCGCAGCAGCTTCTCTTCCGGAGTGAGCTGAGTCTCGCCCTTGGGCGTGACCTTGCCCACCAGCACGTCGCCCGCTTCAACTTCGGCGCCGATGGCGACAATGCCCGACTCGTCCAGCCGCGCCAGCATGCCTTCCGACAAGTTGGAGATGTCGCGCGTTATCTCCTCGGGTCCGAGCTTGGTATCGCGCGCCACCACCGACAATTCCTCGATGTGAATAGAAGTGAAGCGATCCTCGGCAACGACCCGTTCCGAGATCAGAATCGAATCCTCGAAGTTGTAGCCGTTCCAGGGCATGAACGCGACCAGGAGGTTCTGCCCGAGCGCTAGTTCGCCAACGTCTGTCGAGGCGCCGTCCCCAATGACATCTCCGCGCGCAATCTTGTCGCCGACTTTGACAATCGGACGCTGATTGATGTTGGTGTTCTGGTTCGACCGTGTGTACTTGACCAGGTTGTAGATATCCACGCCGACTTCGCCCGCCGAGGTTTCCTCGTCGTTTACGCGAATGACGATACGCGACGCATCCACGTAATCGACCATACCGCCGCGCAACGCCTGCACGGCCGTGCCGGAGTCCACCGCGACCGTGCGCTCGATGCCGGTGCCGACCAACGGCTTTTCTGCGCGCAGGCAAGGCACGGCCTGCCGCTGCATATTCGACCCCATCAATGCCCGGTTGGCGTCGTCATGCTCAAGGAAGGGGATCAGCGAAGCGGCAACCGACACGATCTGCGAAGGCGCCACGTCCATGTACTCCACGCGGTCACCGGTCGCCAGCAGGAATTCGTTC
>JANMYN010000452.1:0-7155 GCA_031382195.1 Betaproteobacteria bacterium | reverse complement strand
CCGGCGATACCGTGGCCGTTATGGCGCCGAATGTGCCGGCCATGTTCGAGGCACACTTCGGCGTGCCGATGACCGGCGCCGTATTGAACACGCTCAACACGCGGCTCGACGCGGACACCATTGCCTTCATGCTCAATCACGGCGAGGCAAAGGCATTGCTCACCGATCGGGAATTCTCCCGGACCATTGCCGCGGCACTGCGTCAGGTCAAACGTGATGTGCTCGTAATCGACATCGATGATCCAATCGGTAGCGGCGGAGATCGGCTTGGCGAATCCGACTACGACGCCTTCCTTGATACCGGCGACGCCGATTTTGCATGGACTTTGCCAGGCGACGAATGGAATGCAATCGCGTTGTCCTATACATCGGGCACGACCGGCAACCCCAAGGGCGTGGTGACCCATCACCGCGGCGCTTATCTGAACGCAGTCGGAAATATCGTGACCTGGTCAATGCCGCATTTTCCGGTGTATTTATGGACCTTGCCGATGTTCCATTGCAACGGGTGGTGCTTTCCGTGGACCCTTGCCGCATTGGCCGGCACCAGCGTTTTCTTGCGCAGGGTGGAAGCCCAGCCGGTATTCGATCTGATCCGGCGTCACAAGGTGACCCATTTTTGCGGCGCGCCGGTGGTGCACAACATGCTGATCAATGCGCCCGCCGAAATGCGCGCCGGAATCGGGCACAAGGTGTCGGGGATGATCGCCGGCGCGGCCCCGCCTCAGGCGGTTATCGAGGGCATGGAGCGCATAGGGGTGGATCTGACCCACGTATACGGGCTTACCGAAGTGTATGGCCCGGCTTCGGTGTGCGCGAAGCATCCCGAATGGGAGACCTTGCCGGCCGCGAAACGCGCCGAGTTCAACGGCAGGCAGGGCGTGCGCTATGAAATGCAGGAAGCCATGGATGTCCTTGACCCGAAAACCATGCGGCCGGTGCCGCGCGACGGGCAAGCCATGGGCGAGATATTCTTCCGCGGCAACATTACGATGAAAGGTTATCTCAAGAATCCGCAGGCAACCGCGGAGGCCTTCGCGGGTGGCTGGTTCCATACCGGAGACCTGGCGGTGATCGATGCCGAAGGCTATGTGAAAATCAAGGATCGCTCCAAGGACATCATTATTTCCGGCGGGGAAAACATTTCGACCATTGAAGTCGAGGATGTCCTCTACAGTCATCCTCATATCCTGGAAGCGGCGGTGGTCGCCCAGCCGGACGAAAAATGGGGCGAGACACCGTGCGCATTCGTCACGCTGAAAACCGGTGCGCCGGCGCTCAGCGGACAGGAGATCATCGCCTACTGCCGCGGGCGGCTGGCCCATTTCAAATGTCCGCGCAAGGTGGTATTCGGTCCGTTGCCGAAAACTTCCACCGGCAAGATCCAGAAAAATCTTCTGCGTGAACAGGCGAAAATCGCGTAACCGCAAATGCGCGACGGCGCAGAGGGTACGCAAAGGAGTTCAAGAGATTCGGGGCTGAAATTCATTGCCGGGGCATTGCGTGACTGCGGACCGATAGGTCAGGAGAATGTTTGGCTTTCCTTTGCGCGGTTCTCTTTGCGCCTTTGCGGATAACGGCTCGATATTCACGGTTCGGGATTTTCTGGTGCGCTGCGGTAGAATCCGCATTCTTCCCAATAAGCGAAGGTCTGTGAAATGAAGGTATTGGTCCCGGTCAAGCGGGTGGTGGATTACAACGTCAAGGTGCGCGTGAAGGCGGATGGCACGGGCGTGGAGACGGCCAACGTGAAAATGTCGATGAATCCGTTCGACGAAATTGCGGTGGAGGAGGCGATGCGCCTGAAGGAAGCCGGGGTCGCGACGGAGATCATTGCGGTGTCGATCGGTATCGTGCAATGCCAGGAAACATTGCGCACGGCGCTTGCAATCGGCGCGGATCGTGCGATCCTGGTCCAGACCGATGTCGAAGTCCAGCCGCTCGCGGTGGCGAAGCTGCTCAAGGCCATCGTCGCGAAGGAGCAGCCAAGCCTCGTAATCATGGGCAAGCAGGCTATCGATGACGATTCCAACCAGACTGGGCAGATGCTCGCGGGGCTGTTGAACTGGTCGCAGGCGACGTTTGCATCAAAGCTGAAGGTTGCCGGTGCGGCCGCGGAAGTAACGCGCGAAGTCGACGGCGGGCTGGAAACAATTTCCGTCAAGCTGCCTGCGGTCATAACGACCGATCTGCGCCTGAACGAACCGCGTTATGTAACGCTGCCGAATATCATGAAGGCGAAGAAGAAACCCCTGGAAACGCTGACGCCGGATGCACTCGGCGTCGATGTCGCGCCACGCCTGAAAACACTGAAAGTGCAGGAGCCGCCGAAGCGCAGCGCCGGCAAACTGGTCAAGAGCGTGCAGGAACTGGTCGAAAAACTCAGGAATGAAGCGAAGGTCATCTGATGGCTATTTTGATTATTGCAGAGCATGACAACTCCTCCATCAAGCCGGCGCTGCTCAACACGGTCGCTGCCGCGCAGAAAATCGGCGGCGATATCGACATACTGGTCGCGGGACATCAATGCACGGGTGCTGCGAAGGCGGCAGCCGCGATTCCCGGCGTGAAAAAAGTCTTGGTGGCCGATGCGGCGCACTATGCCCACGCGCTCGCGGAAAGCCTGTGCACGCTGATCGTCTCCATCGCGAAGAGCTACAGCCATGTCCTTGCGTCGTCCACGAGCGCTGGCAAGAACGTGCTCCCGCGCGTGGCCGCACTGCTGGATGTGGCGCAGATCTCGGATATCATCAAGGTAGAGTCGGCCGACATCTTCGTGCGCCCCATCTATGCGGGCAACGCGTTGGCGACCGTGCAATCCCGCGATGCCATCAAAGTGATAACGGTACGCTCTACCGGATTCGATGCCGGGCCGGCGACGGGAGGCTCCGCAGCGATCGAGAGTGTAGCCGCGCAAGCGGACAGCGGCTTGTCCTCGATGATCGGTCAGGAGCTCACCAAATCCGAGCGTCCGGAGCTTACGTCCGCGCGTGCGATTGTGTCGGGCGGGCGTGGCATGGGAAACGGCGAGAATTTCAAGATCCTCGAAGCGCTTGCCGACAAACTTGGCGCGGCGGTCGGTGCGTCACGCGCAGCGGTTGACTCGGGTTTCGTGCCCAACGACTACCAGGTCGGGCAAACCGGCAAAATCGTCGCGCCCGAACTGTACATCGCGGTCGGTATTTCCGGGGCGATTCAGCACCTCGCGGGCATGAAGGACAGCAAGGTCATCGTGGCAATCAACAAGGATGCCGAGGCGCCGATTTTCCAGGTCGCCGACTACGGACTGGTAGCCGATCTGTTTCAGGCGGTTCCCGAACTGATCGGCCAGCTCTGAGTCCGACGCCAATAACCACTCACGGAGCAACATAATGTCAGCCTACGCAGCGCCGATTCGCGACATGAAGTTTGCGGTCAAGGAATTGATCGGTCTCGACGACATAGCCGAGTTGCCGGGGTGTGATGATCTCACGCCCGACGTGGTCGATGCCGTGCTCGAAGAGGCGGGTAAATTCGCCACCGGTATCCTGGATCCGCTTAACCGGCCGGGCGATACTACGGGTGCGAAGCTGAACAACAACGTCGTGACTTCGGCGCCGGGATTCGCCGACGCCTTCAGGCAGTTCTCGCAAGGTGGCTGGACCGGGTTGAATTGCGATCCGCAATACGGAGGGCAGGGATTGCCGCACATCATTTCCGCGCAGACGTCGGAAATGTGGAACTCGGCCAATATGTCGTTCTGCCTGTGTCCCATGCTTACGGCAGGCGTGGTCGCGTCACTGATGCGTCATGGGTCGGATGCGCAGAAGGACTCCTTGCTGCCGAATCTGGTTAGCGGCAAGTGGACGGGAACCATGAATCTCACCGAATCGCAGGCGGGCTCGGATCTTTCAGCGGTACGCGCTCGCGCCATACCCGAAGGCGACCATTTCCGGATTCA
Organism: Betaproteobacteria bacterium; assembly: GCA_031382195.1. Lineage (GTDB taxonomy): Bacteria > Pseudomonadota > Gammaproteobacteria > Burkholderiales > JACQAP01 > JACQAP01. Next base: position 3,215 of record JANMYN010000452.1, on the reverse strand, counting down.
CGGCACCAAGATTTTCATCACCTGGGGCGAGCACGACATGGCGGAGAACATCATTCACATGGTGCTCGCGCGCACGCCGGATGCGCCGGAAGGCGTGAAGGGAATTTCGCTGTTCGTTGTGCCGAAATTCATGGTCAACGCAGACGGCAGCCTGGGAAAGCGCAACGACGTGAAGTGCGTCTCCATCGAGCACAAGCTCGGCATCCATGGCAGCCCGACCTGCGTCATGGCCTACGGCGATGCCGAGGGTGCGGTTGGCTATCTGGTCGGCGAGGAGAATCGCGGCCTGGAATACATGTTCACGATGATGAATTTTGCGCGGCTTGAGGTCGGTATCGAGGGGGTGGCGGTCGCCGAACGCGCCTATCAGCATGCGCTCGACTACGCACGCAACCGCGTCCAGGGTAGGGAAATCGGCGTCAAGAACGGGGATCGAGTCAGCATCATTCATCATCCCGACGTGCGTCGCATGCTGATGAGCATGAAGGCGCAGATCGAGGCGATGCGCGCGCTGGCCACGCTGGCGTCCGCCCATCTCGACAAAGCGTTGCTGCATCCGGACAAGACGGAGCGCGCCAAGAATCAGGCGATGTTCGATTTGCTGACGCCGGTGGTCAAAGGCTGGTGTACCGAGCAGTCAATCGAAATTGCGTCGACGGGGGTGCAAGTGCACGGCGGCATGGGATTCGTCGAGGAAACGGGGGCCGCCCAGTACCTGCGAGACGCACGCATCACGACCATCTACGAAGGCACCACCGGCATCCAGGCCAATGATCTTGTCGGCCGCAAGGTTGCGTATGAGAAAGGCGCGACCATCAAGTTGCTTCTCGGGCAGATGCGGGACTTCGACGCAGAACTCGCAAAGGTCGGTCACCCTGGTCTCGCCGTAATCCGGCGCTCACTTGCCGAAGGAGTGGCCGCGCTATCAGAAGCGAGTGACTGGCTGCTCGCGACATTTCCCGGCAACATGAAGGCAGCGTCGGCCGGAGCGGTGCCGTTCTTGAAACTGTTCGGCACCGTTGCGGGCGGCTGGCAGATGGCGCGCGCGGCCCTGATTGCGAAAAACAGGCTGGACGAAAACAACGACGATTACGATTTCTACCGCGCCAAGATCGGCACTGCGCGTTTTTATGCCGAGCATATCCTTCCTTTGGCGGGGGCCTATAAGCAGGAGATCGTGCATGGCTCGACCAGCGTACTGGCACTCGAAGAAACGCAATTCTGACGCATCGTCGCGCACGCCCCCGCGAGAAGCGACAAAACGAAACGCAGCCTTCCGGCTGCGTTTCGTTTTGTGCCTTCCCGAATTTTCCGTTGACAAGATTTCTCTGGCTGGCGATGATTCAAACGGGCGTTTGAATCCTCTGTTTGACTGCAACTTGACGCTGGGCCGTCCTTGAAGCGTGCCGGCGCGCGCGAGCTAATGGCTGAGAACAACAACCAGGTTATGGATACGAGAGCGAGAATTCTTCGTGCCGCGGAGGTATTGTTTATGGAACATGGTTACGCGGCCACGTCGCTGCGGCTGATTACCGCCAAGGCAGAAGTCAATCTTGCGGCCGTCAACTATCACTATGGTTCCAAGCGGGCGCTAATCCAGGAAGTATTCGAACGCCGTTTTGGGCCGCTCAACGCGGCACGCATAGCCCACCTTGACAGGCTGGAAGCCGCCGCGTGCGGACGTCCGCTGACCATTGAGCAGATCATCGAGGCCCTTCTCGCGCCGGTTTTGAACATCAGTAAGGAGCCGCTGGCCCGCGGGGCCGTATTACTGCGGCTGCTCGGCCGGGCTTTGTCGGAGCCAGCCGATATTTTGCGCGAACTTCTGCCGGGGCAATATCGCCAGGTGGTCATTCGATTCAAGCAGGCGTTGATGCGGTCGTTACCAGACATACCGGACCAGGAACTGAACTGGCGCATGCACTTCATGTTCGGCACCTTGTCCTACGCCATGGCCGGTAACGACGCACTGAATCTGATTGCAACGTGCAACCTTGAGGGCGCGGACGATGCCGAAACCATTATGCGGCGGCTGATTCCCTTCCTCGCGGCAGGATTACAAGCGCCGTTGCCAGCTTCGCAAACCAAGCGCAGTTTGCCGGGTCGAAGAGCGGCATGAGGCTGATGATCGAATCGGAAAGAGGAGAAACAACATGAATGTCGTTCTCTGGGTGGCCGCAGCTGTGGCCTTATTGTGGATGTTGGCTTATGTGCGGGCGGGCGCGGTGGCGTGGACCATCGGCATGGGCGCCTACGTGGGCGCATTGACTCTGTGGTCTGGGGCCAGCGGCGCGAGCAAGGCCACGCTGTGGACGCTATTACTGATTGGTGTTGCGCTGCTGATGGTGCCGCAATTACGCCGCGCGCTGGTCAGCGACCCGTTACTTAACTGGTTTCGCAAGGCGCTGCCGCAGGTGTCGCAGACCGAGCAGGAGGCGCTCGATGCGGGCACCGTCTGGTGGGACGGTGAGCTGTTCAGCGGTCAGCCGGATTGGCACAAATTGTTCCGAACACCGAAACCGCGCCTGTCGCCTGACGAGCAGGCGTTCCTGGATGGGCCGGTCGAAGAACTCTGTCGCATGTGCGACGATTGGGAAATTACACACGAACTGAATGACCTGCCACCCGCGGTGTGGCAATTTATCAAGGACCGCGGATTCCTCGGCATGATCATCCCGCGCCAGTATGGCGGCATGGGTTTCTCCGCATACGCCCACTCCCAGGTTGTACAGAAGCTGGCAACGCGCAACGCCACGGCCTGCGTTTCGGTGATGGTACCGAATTCGCTCGGGCCCGCCGAATTGCTGCTGCACTACGGCACAGACGAGCAGAAGAATCACTATCTGCCGAGGCTGGCAAAAGGCCTGGAGATGCCTTGCTTCGCGCTGACGGGGCCGGACGCCGGTTCGGACGCGGGTTCGATTCCGGACTTCGGCATCGTGTGCAAGGGATCCCACGAAGGTCGCGAAGTGCTCGGTATTAGACTGACCTGGGAAAAGCGTTACATCACGCTCGGGCCGGTGGCGACACTGCTCGGCCTCGCATTCAAGCTTCACGATCCCGAAGGCTTACTCGGGACTCAGGAAGACATCGGCATCACCCTGGCGCTGATTCCGACCAAACATCCAGGCGTGAACATCGGCCGCCGCCACTTTCCGTTGAATGCGTCGTTCATGAACGGCCCCAACTGGGGCCGCGATGTCTTCATCCCGATG
>JANMYN010000442.1:0-4766 GCA_031382195.1 Betaproteobacteria bacterium | reverse complement strand
CCACCATTGACAGGCTTTTCTTGATCGCGCCGGTGGTTAGCTGCCCGGTGACCCACACCGCTTCGAACATGCCCGACATGGTGACCGGTTTCTCGGGCCGGACGTGCACGATCTGGTTCGGTGGCGGTGGCGGCGTATGGATGCAAGCGCCAACCCAGGGTACGAGCAGAAACTCGCTGACCTGTTTGCCGGTGAATTCTAGCGGCAGCAGATAGCCCGGCAGGCGCACGTTCTGCCCGTTCAGGAGCGGATTGACCTTGCGGCCGCGCTCGATGATCTCTTTGCGCTTTGCCAGCAGGGCGTCTACGTCGACGCCCGCCTGTTCGAGTTTGCGAACAAGCGCGGCTTCGGCTTCGAGTTCCGTGCGCGACAAGTTTTGATCGCCACGCGCCCGTCGGTCGCGCACCGCGGCGACGTCGCTGACGCGCGCGAGTTGCTCCGGTGTGAGTTTGAGGAAGGGGTTGTCGAATGCCGCGGACTTTGGCACCAGATCCGCCCACATCACTTCGCGCGGTTCTTCGGCCAACGCGGATAGTGCCAGCAACGCCCCGATCAGAATCGAAAAACAGCGTACACAAGCGATCATCTTTGCATTGCCTCGTGGTTCAGATTCTAAGGGTCATGCCATCAGCCAGCGAATAACGATAAATGCGATAAGCCGGAACCAGCCCGATAAGCATACCCGTCATTGCCACCAGAACCATCAATCCGAACTCGTAGCCCGAAGGCCAGCCCACCGCGATGAACAATCCAAAGTGCGCTTCGAGCCACGGCTGCCCGGCCACCATTCCAATGTAGAGCGCCGCTACGCCGAGCGCGATGCCCGCGCCGGTGAGTACCGCCGCCTCCCCGAGGATCAGTCCGAATACATGCGCCGGCCGCGCGCCGACCGAGCGCAGGATCGCCATTTCCCGCCGCCGCTCGCCCAGGCTGGTAAGCAGCGCGACCAACATGCCTGACATGCCCACGACGACCACCAGGGCGGATACCGCAAACAGGGTTTTCTCCACGGCGGCCGTTAGCTCCCACACTTCCTGCAATGCCAATCCCGGGAGCACGGCGGTCAGTGGCTCGCCGGCATACTCGTTAACGGCCCGCTGCATCGACAATGCCGCTGGGCGCGACTTCAATCCGACCAGGAATGCCGTGATTGCGCGCGGTGTGGACGGCGCGTTTGCGGCCGCGCGGCCGCCCTGGCCGATGACGGCGGCAAGCGGATCCGCCGTCTGGCCTTCTGCAGCGTCCTCGTGCACGGCGTCGAGGCCTTCAAGGGAAACATGCACGGTGCGGTCCACCGGCGTGCCTGTTCGCGCCAGAATGCCGGCCACCTTGAAGGGATGCTGTTCATGCAGCGAGAAGCCGATTTCGCCGGCACCATGGGCGATCACGATCGAATCGCCCGGCTCATATTTCAGCGTGCGGGCGACGTCGGCGCCCAGCACGGCATCGTGTCCATCTTCGAATGTCTGGCCCTGCATCAAAACCAGACGGCGATCTCGCGCAAAGCGGAAATGTTCGAAATAATCGCTGTTGGTGCCCAGTACGCGGAAACCGCGATGCGAGTCACCCAGAGAAAGCGGGATGGTCCAGGCAACCTCAGGGCGGGCGGCAATCGCCCGGTAGCTCTCCCAGCGCAGGTTGTTCGTGGCATTGCCGATATGGAACACCGCGGAAAGCAAAAGATGCACCGGGCTGCTGCGCGCGCCCACCAGCAGATCCGTACCCGAGATCGTGGCGGTGAAACTCGCACGCGATTCGTGGCGAATACGCTCCACACCCAGTAACAACAAAACCGCGAGCGCGATCGAGGTCACGGTAAGCCCCGTGGTGAACTTGCGGCTGCGCAGGCTCTTCATGGCGAGCACGAGGATCACCGGTTTGCCCCCGCCGGGGCGGCGGCCGGTGACAGCGCGCGGTTGATGCCCGCAAACGAAATTTCGCGGTCGAACTGCGGCGCGAGAGAGGCGTCGTGACTGACGAAAATCAGGGTGGTCCGTTCGCGTTCGCATTCGCGAAACAACAATGCAAGGAACGCCGAACGGCGGTCCGCGTCCAGCGACGAAGTCGGTTCGTCGGCGATCACCAGTTCAGGGGCGCCGATCAGTGCCCGGGCCGCCGCCACACGCTGCTGCTGACCGACGCTCAGGTCCGTGACGGGCCGGCGCAGCACACCTGCTTGCGCCATATCGAGGTGCCCCAGCAGCCTTACCGCCTCGGCCTCGACGCTTTCACCGGTACGCGTGGCGCGCAACCTGCGCCGAGCGGAAAATCCGCATGGGAGACAGACGTTTTCCACGACGGACAGGTAGGGAATGAGATTGAACATCTGGAAAATAAAGCCGATGTGGTCGGCACGAAAACGGTCGCGCGCCGCGCTTCCGAGTCCGCCGAGGTCCTGCCCGAGGACCCGTACCGTGCCTTCCCGCGGCACGATCACCCCTGCCAGCAGGCTGAGCAGCGTGGACTTTCCGCTGCCGCTCGGTCCGCGCAAAAAGATGCGCTCCGCGTTCGCCACGCGCAGGCTCCCGATGTCGACCACAAGTGGCTCAGCGGCGGCCCATGAGAAACGCACGTTCGAGAGCTCGATGATGGGCTCTTGCATGAGAAATCAGGGGCGAAAAGAGCCGTAACGATCGTGACGACGTGACGAGCGTGACGCAGGCAAATAACGACGAAATTCGTTGAGAACGCAGGCCGCGTTCATGACGAGCATTTCCAATTCCAGATTGTAAGGGTCATCACGCCGTCACGATCGTCACGTCGTCACGCGGTCACGTCATTACGCGGTCACGCTGAGCGTCACTTCTCCGAGTTGCTCGATTTCAACGCGAACTTCGTCGCCGGCGTTGAGCCATTTAGTTTCGACAACGCTGCCGAGCATGACGAACTCTCCGGCCTGGAGTGGATTCAATCCATGCTTTGCGCGCGTGTTCGCAAGCCATGCCAGCGCCTCGAGCGGATTTCCCATCACCAATGCGCCGCTGCCACGGCCGGCTTCGACGCCGTTGATGCGAGTCACACCGGACAGCTTGGCCAAGTCGAACTTGCGCCAGTCGCTCACCGGTTCCCCGAGCACGCAACCCGAGTCGAAGAAGTCGTCGGCAATCAGTGTCGGCACGCCAAGGGTTCGAAAATTCTGGTAGCGCTCGTCTACCAGTTCGATCGCCGCCATCACAGCACCGACCGCCCGACCCGCCGACTCGCGGTCGACCGGCGCTCCCGCAGGCGCCAGGTCGCGCACGAGTTCCACCGCGATTTCGCACTCGATGCCAAGCCTGACGAAACCTGAGCGCGGAACGCGTCCGGATCGGCGCAGCACGGTTTTCTCGAAAATTACCCCAGCGCAGGGATTCGGAATACCCAGGAATTGCTGCATGACCGGGGTTGTACAACCGATCTTGTGGCCAAGCTGTTTTCCCATCCCTGCCACGGTAAGCAACCCGTTCAGCACACGCTGCAAGGCGTAACCTTCCGCTTCGGTCTGTGGCCGTATCGCCGCGGGCAAGTCAGTAATCGGCTGCAGGGACAGCCGCTGGTCAAGCAACAGGGTGGCGGCCTGCAGGGTCGGTGCGCTCAATAGAATCCCCTATACCATTTTTCTCAAGACGTAATTGCACCACAAATCCCTTGCGCGGAGCGAACCCGGCTGCATTATTCTGCTGCCGACAAATTTATGCGGCTCCATCGCGCCTTATGCTGCCGCGCCGCATTTACGTATCCATGCCAAGTCAGCTTGACACTGCGGGGGGCGCTTCAACATAATCGTTGCGCTTCACAACATTGCGCGCCGAAAGAGCGAGCAATCAAAAACTTACAACTCATCGGAGGACGCATCATGAAGGGCCAATCACTCATCCTTCGCCGGCCAGGTCTGCTCAGAGGTTTGCTGTTGACGATTGCCACCACCACGGCTTTGGCCTGGATGGGCGTCGCCAGCGCGCAAAACGCCGCAAAGACCGCCGTCGACGCCGCCAAGAAGATCTGCAGCGGCAAGACCATCACCATCGTCTGGGAAGCCGGACTGCAGTCGCTCGACCCGACCCAGTTTTCCGGTCCGCTGTGGGAAAAGGAGACCGGTTGCAAGGTCAAGGTCATTGAAGTTCCGACAACGGAAATGTTCACGAAGATCATGCAGGAGTTCCGCGCCGGCACCGGTGCCTATGATGCGCTGAACGTGATCCCGGCGTGGATGCCCGACCTCGCCCAGGCTGGCGCGCTGGAAGTGCTCGATCCCTACGTCGACAAGTACGGCTTCCGCGGCGAACTGCAGAAAATCGCGCCGACGTATCGCGACAACCAGATGACGGTCAACGGCAAGATCTACGGCTTTCCCGATGACGGCGACGTATTCCTGTTCTATTACCGCAAGGACATCTTTGCACGCGCCGACCTGAAGAAGGCGTTCAAGGACAAATACAAATACGACCTGGCGCCGCCGAAGACCTGGAAGCAGTTCGACGAGATCGGCTCTTTCCTGACCGAAGCGCTGAAGAAAGAAGGTATCTACGGCGCCGCGTTCTTCCGCGAGCCGCCGTATACGATGTTCATGTTCCAGGAGCGCTTCCGCGTGGAAGGCGGCAAGTTCTTCGATGCCGCCACCATGAAGGCGACGGTGAACGGTCCAATCGGCGTCAAGGCGTTCGCCGACATGCGCAATGAGAACCGCTTCATGCCGCCCGGCGTCGAGAAATTCGGCTTCGTGGAAAACCTCGCGACTTTCCTGAAAGGGGAGAGCGCGATGACCATCTCGTGGCCGCCGTATGGCC
>JANMYN010000420.1:0-1530 GCA_031382195.1 Betaproteobacteria bacterium | reverse complement strand
AAGTAGGCATAGCCTTCCGGCTCTATCCACGGATAGTGCTGCGGCCAGTTCTCCAGCCGCTTCTGGTGGATTTCCGGTGCGAACAATTCGGTCAGCGAGGAGCAAGCCGCTTCCTGCCAGGGGGCGCGTCGCGCGAAGTTGACATAGGCATCCACAGCAAAGCGCACGCCGGGCAAAACATACCTGAGCGAGGTGACGTCCTCGCGCTTAAGAGCGCAGGCCTCGGCGAGCCGCAGCCAGGCTTCGATGCCACCTTCCTGGCCCTCGACACCGTCGTGATCGATGATGCGCTGAATCCATTTGCGGCGCTGATCGCGCTCCGGCATGTTGGCAAGAATGGCTGCATCCTTGATCGGAATGCTGATCTGATAGTAGAAACGGTTGTAAACCCACCCCTGCACCTGTTCCCTGGTGCACTTGCCGCTGTTCATGGCGATGTGGAACGGGTGATGGATGTGATAGCGCTTGCCCTTGGCGCGCAGCTCGGCTTCGAATTCCTGCTTGTTCCATGGCAGATTGTCGGCTGCGCCCATTTTTTTCTCCCGGTCAGAGCTTTACGTCCATGCCGTCGTACGCGACTTCGATGCCTGCGCTGGCGAGTTGCCTGCGTTGGTCCGAGTCTTCGTCGAGGATGGGATTGGTATTGTTGATGTGGATGAGGATCTTGCGCGACGCTTTCAGCGGCTTCAGCACATCGATCATGCCGCCGGCTCCCGATTGCGGCAGGTGGCCGATGTCGCGGGCGTGTTTCTTGGAAAGGCCCAGTTCGATCATTTCGTCGTCGGTCCAAAATGTGCCATCTACCATCAGCACGTCAGCCTCCTCCAGGAACGGCTTCAAGTGGGGTTCGATCTCTCCCAATCCGGGTGCATAGAACAATACCTTGCCGGAGCGCGGGTCGGCGATGCGCATGCCGATGTTGTCGCCTTCCAGCGGATTATCCCGGTGCGGCGAATACGGTGGCGCATTACTCTTCAATGGCACCGCGGTGAACGTGAGTTGCTCGGCGCCGATCACCGGAAAGCTGTTGCCGCGCGCAGTTGGAACCTCGTGCCAGTTTACGCCGCAATAGTGCCCAAGAATTTTGAACAGGGGATTGCCCGTGCTCAGGTCCTCGCGCGCCATGGCCGTGCAATAAATTTCCAGCGGGCGTCCTTCCCGCAGCATCAGCAAGCCGGTGGTATGGTCGATCTGCGCATCCATTAGCACGACGGAACGGATCGCGGTATCGCGAATCGCGCGTGCCGGCTGCAACTCGGCAAACCCCTTATATTGTGCGAGCAGATCGGGAGACGCGTTGAACAGAATCCAGTTGATGTTGTCGGCGCTCACGGCGATTGAAGATTGAGTGCGTGGCGTGGCGCGCACGCTGCCGTTACGCACGCCGTCGCAGTTGCGGCAATTGCAGTTCCACTGCGGGAATCCTCCGCCTGCCGCTGCGCCCAGAACTCTTATTCTCATTGCGATTGGTTCGCTAAAAGGAAGGTATTTGCAAGAAAAACAAAAGCCCCGTTACGGGGCTTTTGTCCA
>JANMYN010000399.1:0-1914 GCA_031382195.1 Betaproteobacteria bacterium | reverse complement strand
AGCGCGAAGCGGATGAAGGAATTCTTCGCCCGCAGGTCGAGAATGTAATACTTGTTGATCCAGGGCGGCACGATCAGCAACGGAGTCTTGCAGACCTCGCTCGTGGTCGGCTGGTACTGGATCAGTTGCATCAAATCATTCTGGTAAACCACCTTGCCAGGTGTGCTGGCGACGTTCTCGCCCATCTTGAATGCTTTGGGGTCGGTCATGCTGATGGCCAGCTTGCCGTCGCCGCGATCGATGTCCTGCAGAAGATTGTTGAGGCCGTCGAGAAGATTCTTGCCGCCGGTCTCGATGGTGGTTTTAAGCACCTCGGGATTGGTCAGCACGAAATTGGTCGGCGCGAGCGCATCAATGTACTGACGGGTGAAAAACTTCACCTTGCGTGCGGTCTTGGCATCGAGCCCTTCGACTTCCGACACCGATTTCTGGATGTTCTGCGCTGCGATCAGATACGACTGCTTGATGTAATCGAACACCAGATTGTTCTGCCACAGCTCACCCTTGAATCGACTGTCAGACTTGGCGGGTTCCGCCACTGTCGGCGCCTCTACGCCTGTAGCCTTGAGCGCCGTGTTCTGCCAGAGCGTGAAATAGTCTTGCCACATGCGCATCGACATTTCCGCGAGCTTGAACGGGTCGCTCATCAGCTTTGCGGCAAGTTCGGAAAATGCCTTGCCGACGCCAAGTTCATCGGTTGGCTCTTGACCGGCATGTCTGGCCTGTTCGGCCAGGCGGGTTTCGACCAGATGTTTGCTGCGCAACGCAATTTCAGCGAAGACGGCCGCGAACTCGGTCGGATCGGCAGACTGGGGGCGTTTTTCGTCGGTCATATGCCTAAGCTAGAACGAAGTTAGTAACAGTGCAAGCCCGATACGGATTCAGCACGCTTGCGCATTGTACGTCTTGAATTTTTCCACGACCACTGTCATCTCGGCATCGGACAGGATATTGGGTTTGCCGATCTGCAGTGCGCGCCAGTACTGCTCGCACAAGGCTTCGACCTCGACGGCCAGCGCCAGCGCGCTTGCGAGGCTCGCGGCGGTCGCAATCAGGCCGTGATTCGCCAGCAGACACGCCTTGCGGTCCTCCAGTGCAATGAGCGCATTATCGGAAAGCGATTGCGTGCCGAAGGTCGCGTAAGGCGCGCAGCGTATGCTGTTTCCGCCCGCCACGGCCACCATATAGTGGAATGCCGGTAAAGCCATCTCAAGGCAGGACAGCGTGGTCGCGAAGCTCGAGTGCGCGTGAACCACCGCATTGACATCGTTTTTGTGGCGATAGATATCGAAATGGAAACGCCACTCGGAAGAAGGCGGGCGCTTGCCTGTTGCTGTCGCCTTCTCGTCGATGAAGACGATATCGCCCGGCTTCGTTTCTTCGTAAGGCAATCCCGAGGGCGTTACCAAAAAGCCGTCTTTCCAGCGTGCGCTGACGTTGCCCGATTTGCCGCGATTGATTCCGCGTGCGTTCATCTGCAATGCGGTACTGATGATTTGTTTCCTGAGTTGCAGATCGGTCATGTTGAGGCAATCTTCTCCCGATACAAATCTTGAAGGCCTTTGCGGCTCGCAGGAGCGACGCCGCGGTCGGTAATCAACGCTGTCACCAGTCGCGCAGGCGTCACATCGAAGGCAGGATTGGCTGCGCGCGTCCCGTCCGGCGCGATCCGCGCGTGCATGGCCCGATTGTCGGCGTCCATCGCCTGTATCGTCGTCACTTCTACGCCGCTGCGCTCTTCGATCGGGATGTCCCGCAAAGCGTCACCGATGTTCCAGTCGATGGTCGGTGACGGAACTGCGGCATAGAACGGAACAGCGCAATCTTTGGCGGCAAGCGCTTTAAGGTAGGTGCCGATCTTGTTGCAGACGTCACCGCTTGCCGTGACGCGATCGGCGCCAACGATCACCAGAT
>JANMYN010000376.1:0-10105 GCA_031382195.1 Betaproteobacteria bacterium | reverse complement strand
CGCGGCACGTCTTGCGCCCGAAGCCGTCAAAGCGGAGATGGAGGCCGCGGGCTTTGCCGTGGCCGCCGAGCATTCCTTTCTGCCCTATCAATATTTCATCGTCTTCAAGCCCGCTAGCTGGCGGCCGTTACGCAGCGGCATTTGAGATTTCGCACCGGCAGACAGATATCCTTTCTTTGATCGACTTTGGTGCTACGTGACGTTCTCGGTGCAATACCGCGGGGAGCAGGATCTGGCTTCAGTATCGTGGGTGGGGCAAAAGACAAGGCCTGACCCCCGCTCCTCGCACGGGCTGCCCCCGGCCTCCTTAGCGTTATTCCAAAGTGAATGCAGCCGCATAGCGGTGAACCCACTCAGGATGCCAGCGACCTCGCCCCATCCTTGAAGAAACGTACCGGCAGTACTCACTCGGTACCAGCGGGCGCTTTGCGCGGTGGCGGGTGCGGTTGCAGAACGCGCAAGCTGCAACGATGTTACAGGCTGTATTTTTACCGCCCTCCGAGCGAGGACGCAGGTGTTCAGCGGTGCAACGCAACCGGTCTGTCTTCTCCGCTGATTTGGCGATTTGCACCAGTGTACGTGGAGGCGAGTGCTCCCACATTTGGACGCCACAGTAGTAGCAACGATTGGATTGCCGCCGGGCGGCGGCGATGCGGTTAGAACGCAGTGATTTGGACATCGCGAAGACTCCATAAAGTTAAATGAAGTCCCGCTCGGCCTAAAGGTCACCACGGGAACCAGGCGCTCAGCGCACTGGCACAAGACACGCGCCAAACAGCGCGTGCCCAAGAAAGTCGGAGATATCTTCCCCCAAGACGAAAAAACGTTCAAGAGGCCCTTGTGAAGACCAACGGGGTCAAGCCTGCGGTATGCAAATTAAGACCGCAAAACCGTCCCCGCCGATGCCCCGACAAGCTCTCCGTCGGCATACGTCGTCACTCCATTCACAATCGTATACCGCACCCCGCGCGACGGCATGACCATGCGTTTTCCGCCGCCCGGCAGATCGTAGCGACGCTCGCCGCGATTGGTCGATCCAACCGTCGCCGGATCGAAGATCGCAATGTCTGCCGCGAACCCCGGACGCAATCGCCCACGATCCTTGATTCCGAACATGTCCGCAGGGTCCGAGGTGAGCCGGCGCGAACTGACCGGGTCAGGTCCACCATTGATCCTGCATTGCCACTCCCGGTAATCGCGTGGCCGGCATCACCCGGCAACGGACTGCAACAATCCGGCGATTCCGCCGATCGGCACCACGGTAGCCGTGTCTCTTTGCTGGGCGGTCTGTCCGCCGTAAACCAAGGCGCCGCCGTTGGGTGGCGGTTTGCGGTACTGACGCGCAAAGGAGCGCAGGCCCTTGAAGAAATCGCTGTCGATGGTTTCTCCGGACTTGACCTCAATGGGGAAAACACCGTTCCCGAGCTCGACAAGAAGGTCGATCTCGTTGCCTTCGCTGTCGCGGTAGAAATGCAGGCCGGCACGCCGGCCTCGATGCCAGAACCACTTCAGCACCTCGGCCACCACCAGGTTTTCGAACAACGCGCCTCGGAGCGGATGGGTCGCCACGTGGGCGTCGGTCTGGATGCCCAGCAGGTACGCCGCCAGTCCGGCATCGTAGAAGTACAGTTTGGGGGAACGGATCAATCGCTTCGAGGTATTCCAGAAGTACGGCGGCAACTGGAAAACAATATAGCTGGCCTCCAGTAGCGAAAGCCACTTGCGCGCGGTGGTGTGCGATACGCCCGCGTCGGCGCCGAGGGAAGACAGGTTCAGCAATTGCCCGCAGCGGCCCGCCGCGAGGCGCACGAATTTCTCGAAAGTCACCAGATCGCCGATGTTGAGCAACGCGCGGAGGTCGCGCTGAACGTAGGTGGCGAAATAGTCCCCCAGCGCCTGCGCGGGGTCGAGGCCGCGGTCGTGGATGCGGGGATAGAACCCGGTGCGCACGAGCCGCATCGGTTCGATCGGTCCGAAATGCCCCGCCATTTCCTCGATGCTGAAAGGCAACAGCCGCAGCAAGCCGGTACGCCCGGCAAGCGACTGGCTCACCCGGTTCAACACCTCCAACTGCTCGCTGCCCGTCAGAATGAAGCGCCCCGGCTCGGCGTTTTCGTCCACCATTGCCTGGAGAAAAGACGGCAGCTCCGGGGTCCGCTGGAACTCGTCCAGGATCGCGCCGCTTGCGTAGGTTCGCAGGAATGCGCGGGGATCTTCGCGCGCAAAGGCGCGAACGTCGGGCTGTTCCAGGTTGACCCAGGGCTTGTCCGGAAAGCAGGCCCGGCACAGGGTTGTCTTGCCGCTCTGGCGCGGGCCGGTCACCGTCACCACGGGATAATCCGCGGCAAGGGACTTCAGCGTGGCGGCGGCGGTGCGCGGGATCATGCCGGCAATGATAAGCCAGTATCCTGCGGATTGAAAGTGTAACTTTCAACTTGCAGGGCGAGGCATGGGTGTGACGTTTTCCGGACGCGGGAGCGGCAGTACGCGGGGACCGAACTGTCGACCGCCGGAGACATTTTTTCGGAGAAACCTTGTTCAGGACCGCAAGACCCTTCCCGCTGACGCGCCGACAAGCGCTCCATCCGCAAACGTCGTAACACCATTCACGATGGTGTACCGCACCCCGCGCGAAGGCATCACCATTCTTTTGCCGCCACCCGGTAGATCATAGCGACGCTCGCCGCGATTCGACGACCCAACCGTCGCCGGGTCGAAGATCGCAATGTCGGCGGCCAGCCCCACCTTCAATCTCCCGCGGTCGCGGATGCCGAACATATCCGCCGGATCGGACGTCAATCGGCGGATGGCTTCGGGAAGCGACAGCACGGCGCGTTCACGCACCCAGGTGCCGAGCAGGTAGGTCGGATAGCCGGAGTCGCACAGCATGTCCACGTGGGCGCCGCCGTCGCCGAGTCCGATCAGGATCGCGGGGTTGTTCAGCAGTTCGGTCATGCGATCGATGCGGGTGTTGTACGACGCCATGGTGAATTCCAGCGCGAGGTCGTCGGCGAGCGTCAGGTCGAGGAGCGTATCGACGCCGTCTTTGCCTTCGGCGCGGGCGATGTCGGCGACCGTCTGACCCTCGAAGCGCTTGAGCTCGGGATTGCGCACTTCGTGAAGGGTGATGCGCGCCCAGTTGCCGAAGCCCATCGGGTTCTTCAAGTCTTCGCGGAACTGGTTGCGGAACACCGGATCGCCGTAGACCGCTTTCTGCGCCGCGCTGGATTTGTCGGCGAACACCCGCTTCCACGACGGAAACGCGGCAAAGGCGAACGGGCTGCGCATGTCGATCTCGCGCGTGAGCGGCAGCGGCGAGGTCTGCGGCCGCGCACCCTTGGCGATCATGGGTGCGGCGCGCTTCAAGGTGTCGCGCACGGCTTCGGGAATGTCGTCGCGGTCGAACAGCGCGATGAAAGTCACCGGACGGCCGCTTTCGTCGAGCAGGAAATCGAGCGTCTCGCACTGCTCCTCTTCGAGCACGCCAATCTGCCGCGTCAGCGCGACTTCGATCGCGCCCTTGTTCTTTTCCTTGAGCACGTTCGCGTACGCCTTGAGTTCGTCGCGGCTGGCGTTGCGGCAGGCGAGCGGCCGCCCGCCGAAGCCGAGATGCTGATTGAGGATCGTGCTGGAAAATCCAAACGCGCCGGCATCCATTGCCTGACCAAGCAGCGCGCGGATCTTTGCGGTTTCCTCCACGGTCGCGGCGCGCTCCATCGACGCTTCGCCCATGACGTAGTGCCGGAAGGGCGTCAGCGGCGCCAGGAAGCCGAGATTCACCGACGGCTTGCGGCGCGCCGCGGCATCCATGTATTCGGGGAAGGTCTCCCAGTCCCAGGTAATGCCTTTCGACAGCACCTCGAACGGAATCGCTTCGACATTGACGAGATCGTGCATCGCCACATCGCGCGTCTCCGGCCGGCAGGGCGCAATGCCCACGCCGCAGTTACCCATCACCACGCTGGTCACGCCGTGCCACGACGACGGCGTCACCGCGCCGTCCCAGCAGATCTGCGCGTCGTAATGCGTGTGCGGATCGATGAATCCCGGCGAGACGACGCAGTCCGAGGCGTCGATGGTTTGCCGCGCGGCGCCGTCGACGCGGCCGATCTCGACGATCTTCCCGCCGGCAACTGCGACATCCGCGTGCCGTCCCGGCGTGCCGGTGCCGTCGATGACGAGGCCGTTCCTTATGACAAGATCGAATGGCATGGCTTGGTTTTGGTCCCCAAGAAAGAAACGCCGTCAGAACTGTTCAGAAATGCTTTGGCAACCCGGCCTGTTTAAGGACGGCATTCGCGGTGTGGCGGGACTTGATCTTGTTGTCCACCACAAAATGCAGCCGGCGGCAAGCAGCAGTCGCTTGGGGTCCGGAGTAAAACTCTGCGTCACGCCGCGATTTCGAAGCGTCTCGTGAGGAGTTCGAACGCGACCGGCGCGGTTTCCGTACGCCCGTTGATCGCCAGCAGTTCCGGTATCAGCGATTTGAGTTTCTCGATGAGAGCCTCTGCCGTCTCGGATTCGGTCGCCAGGCCGGGCACATCCTCGCTGGAGGCGACCCAGACACGCGCTTCGTCATCCCAGACTGCATGCACGTAATAAGGCTTTTCCATCTGCTTGACTCCCGGCCAGTTACTCGGCAAAGCCTATCACTGCCTGCAGTAGATGGCCAGTTGCCAAATACCCTGAGTCATCGATTCCCTTACGAATTTCCCGCGGCTGCGGGCTTGCACGGGGTTCCCCGTCACCCGTCACGGCCTTCTATATCGCTTCGACGAATTTTACCAGTGCTTCCCGGTCTTCCTTGTTCATCGCACTGAACGCATCGCGCGATCTCGCCGCCTCCCCCCCGTGCCAGAGAATAGCCTCGATTACGTTGCGCGCGCGGGCGTCGTGCAGCAGTGCACGCTGCCCGTTCACGGTTGCCGAGAGTCCCAATCCCCACAGCGGCGTGGTGCGCCAGTCGCGCGCGCCGGCCTGGAAATCCGGGCGGTCATCGGCGAGATCTTCTCCCATGTCGTGCACCAGCACATCGGTGTAGGCGCGGAAACTGCGGTTGGCGAGCTTCGGGAATGCGGGGTACTCCGCTGCGGTTTTGAGTTCGGGGACATGGCAGCCGTCACAGGCAGCCTGGCGGAAGAGTGCTTCGCCGCGGACCACGGCCGGATCGTTAACCTCCCGCGGCGCGGGCACCGCGAGCGCGCGCAGCCACAGTTCCATGTCATCGAGGTCCGCCTTGATCACTTCGGGACTGTTGGCCGGGTCCTGGATCCGGCACGCGTGCTGGACTGGCGGGCAGTTCTGCTCCATGAATATCCACGAAGTCACACCGATGTCGCCGAGAAAAGCCGCGGCCACCTGTTGCAGCAGGCTGGGCGTGTTCGCCTTCCAGCCGAAGCGGCCGAGCGCGCTGCGCTTGTTGACCGCATCCCAGACATAATTCGGCCGGCCGTTCAGTCCCGCATGCTTCTGCGCCTGCGCAATCTTGAGCACCGCTTCCTCCGGCACCGCTTCGAGCAGGCCGAGTCCGAATAATGGCGGCGTGTTGCGCAACGATGTCATCGCGCCCTCACCGAACGGGCCGAAAGCGAGGTTCTCGATGCGCAGCGCTGGCTTGCGCAATGAAACCTTCTCGCCGTCCGCCAGCACGACGCTGCGCTCCTCCCAGTCCAGGTACAGCGCCGCCTCCGCTGGAACCATTTCGCGCGCGTACTGGAGGTCGATCTCCTGGCCCTGCAGCGCGTTGTTCTGGATCTGGTCGCCGTAGTTTGGATCGGGGCGCGGGCCGCCGTGCTCGTTCTCTCCCGGCAGGCTCAGGCGCACCAGCATGGTGGCAAGCTGTTCGCGTGCCGCTTGCGGCGGGCCGCCGCGGCCATTGCTGACGTGGCACTCGGAACAACGGGTCTGGATGAACGTGGGCCGAGGCCCCATTCGCCGTTGAACGTGATCGGTGCGATCCAGCGGCGCTTGAAGTGGCTGCGGCCCTGCAAAAAGGTTTCGCTCTCGCGGTAGGAGAGCACGGGCGCGGGTTGGGAATAAGCGTCGCGATCTGCGCGGGCCACGGTGAAGCCGTTGTCCGAGCCGCTTCCGGCTTGCTGCGCCGACGCGATGCCGGCCAGGCAAAGCAGGATCGTCAGAAACCCGCGCATCGGCCCACCTCCGTGACGGGCGAAATGCTTTCCGCGTGCGAAGGCCATGCGGCAAGCGCCACCCCCATCCCACCCCCCGCTCGCGGGGGAAGGGGCATTTGGGCGAATGCGGGGCTCAGGCTGCCGCCATCGGGATCACGCACTGTTTGTTGCGAAGCCATGCCACTCGTCCCTTCAGGCGATTCCCGCGCGCTTTGTTCAATCACCGCGATCAATCCGGCATCTCGATGACGCCGAGCTTTTGCAGCGCTTCGATTCTGTCGCCAGCATAGCCGAGCATGGTACTGAGAATGGCGTGCGTGTGCTCGCCGATCCGGTACGGCGCACGTCCGCGCGGATGCGTGGGCTTGCCGTCCACGAAAAACGGCGTGGCGGTGACGCGGATGCCGCCGCAACCGGGATGCGGCACTTGCGGAAATGCTTCGCGCGACTGCAGATGCGGATGTTCGACGACTTCTTCCGGTGACAACATCGGCACTACCGGCACGCGCGCGGCAGACAGCGCTGCGATGGCCTCGTCTGCAGTCTTGTACCTGTCGAGCCGGTCGCAAACCACCTGCTGCAACGCCGCCCAGTTGTCGCGCCGCGCCTGCGGTGTCGCGAAGCGCGGGTCGGCGGCCAGTTCTGGTTTGCCGACCAGCGCGACCAGCCTCGACCAAAGGTGCGGCGCGCCCGCCGTCTGCAACGCGATGTGGCGCCCGCCGATGGCGTGCACCACCATGCCGACGCGCGGCCGGCGTTCGACCAGTCCGCCATTCAACAGCGATCCGTAGGTAATGTCGTCCGCGGCAATGAGGCACTCGAGCATGGAAATATCGAGCGTTGCGCCCCGGTGCGTGCGCGCCCGCCGCAGCAGCGCGGCACAGATCGCGCCGAAGGCATGTGTGCCGGCCAGCACGTCGGCAGCCTGCAGATAGGAAACGCGCGGCTGCGCCTCGCCGCCGCGATCGAGATCCATCATGCCGGAGATCGCATTGATCAGATGCGCGTAGGCCTGCATGGAACTGAGCGGGCCGGTCTGCCCGAAACCGGAAATCGAGCAATACACCAGACCGGGAAATTCGGCGCGCAACGCTGCTGCGTCCAGGCCGTAGCGTGTCATGACGCCCGGTGAAAAATTCTCCACGAGGACATCGGCGCTGCGCACCAGATCGAGAACGATCTCGCGGGCTTGCGGACGCGAGAGATCAATTGCCATGCCCTCCTTGCCGGTGTTCAGGCGGGCATAGTAGCTGCTCTGGTCGGTGCGCCCGGCGTCGAGCTGCAGAGCCGTGTAGCGAATCTCATCGCCCTCGCCGGGACGTTCTATCTTGATGACCCGCGCGCCAAGATCGGCGAGCAAGCGCGTGCAGTAAGGTCCCGCGAGGACGCGGGTGAAGTCGATGACGGTGTAGCCATCGAGCAGGCCGTTGCCGGCGTCATTGGTAGCAGCGGTGGTCACAGTTTTTGTTTTTAAGAAAAGAAGCGCTCACCGTGGATACCCTCGCGCAGCGTGGAGTACCCTTTTAGGCCGCGAAGGAAGAACGTAAGAAAGGGAATGATAGTTTGAGCATCATCCGTTTGCCTAACAGGGTAATGGGAATGCACCGTCATTGCATAATAGAAATTCCCAGATTGCATTTCAGCGCGGACCCCACCCTCGCCAGTTTCAGTATTCCTCTGTCTTTCCTCCGCGTCCTTCGCGTCCTTCGCGTCCTTCGCGTCCTAAAAGGGTACTCCACGCTGCGCGAGGGTATCTGCGGTGAGCGCTGGGTTTCATTAACCGCGCAGCGGACGGATGAAATCCGCAAGCGCTGCGCCGATCTCATCCGGACTGTCTTCCTGGATGAAATGCGTGCCCTTGACGGTAACCTCGGTCTGGTTCGGCCATGCGCGGCATACTTCGCGCTGCCGCCCGACCAGGATCGAACCCGGTTCAGCATTGACGAACAGCTTGGGCACTTGGCTTTGCGCCAGCCACCGCGAATAATGCTCGACAACCTTGACCACCTCCGCGGGTTGGCCGTCGATCGGGATCTGGCGCGGCCATGACAGCGTCGGGCGGCGGTCCTCACCCGGATTGGCGAACGGCTTTCGATAGACGGCCATTTCCTCTTCGGTGAGCTTGCGCATGATCGCACTCGGCAACACGCCCTCGACGAAGATATTCTTGGTCAGCACCATGTCTTCACCCGCTTGCGAGCGGAATCCCTGAAACACGCGCCGCGCATTGTCCGGCCAATCGGCCCACGTTATCGGGGTAACGATGCCTTCCATGTAGGCGATGCCCTGAACGCGATCGCGATGCCGGTTCGCCCATTCGAAGCCGAGCGCGGAACCCCAGTCATGCAAGACGAACACCACATTGTCGCCGATATCGATCGCGTCCCACAGACCATATAGAAAGTCCCGTTGCTCAACGTAGCTGTAGCGCTCGGGCCCGGAATTGTCGAGTTTCGCCGAATCGCCCATGCCGATGAGGTCGCACGCGATCAGTCGCCCCAGGCCCTCGCAATGCGGCAGGATATTCCGCCACAAATAAGATGAAGTCGGATTGCCGTGCTGAAAAACAATGGCATCGCCTTCACCGGCGTCGATGTACGCCATGCGTTTGCCATTGACCTTCACGAACCGTTTCTCTGCGTAAGGTTTCGACGCGATCGGCATCGTTGCCTGCTCCTTTGAACTCGTAACGCCTATTCGCCAATGAAATGGGGTTTGCGCTTCGCGACAAATGCGCTGATGCCTTCACGCGCATCCTGGGTGGTGCTCATCTCCGCGATGACGCGCGTCTCGCGCTCCATCTGCGATTCGAGGGTATCGTTGGGCGACATCATCACCAGCTTTTTGATGCCGGCATAGGCCCTGGTCGGTCCGCTGGCGAGTTGCCTGGCAAGCTTCGTCACCTCGCCCATCAGATCGGCTCCCGGCACGACGCGATTGACCAGGCCCCAGTCGAGCGCTTCCTGCGCGGAAAGTATGCGATTGGTCATGTACAGCTCGAGAACGCGCCGGCGGCCGAGCAGTCGATTCAGGAAAAACGTCGAGCTGCCATCCGGCGTCAGTCCGATATGGGTATAGGCGCTGGTAAACCGCGCGTGATCGGCTGCGATGGCCAGATCGCAGCACGCGGCGAAACTCAGCCCGGCGCCGGCGGCCACCCCGTTGATGGCCGCAATCACCGGCGCGTGGAGCCAAGCCAGCCGCGAAATGCCGACGTGCAATACGGCTGTCATCTCGCGAACCAGCATTTCGATTTCGTCGCCGGCTTGCGCAAATTCAGCGACGTCCCCACCCGCACAAAAAGCGCGCTCACCCGTTCCGGTCAGGACCACCGCACGGATCGTTCTGTCGACGCTGCACCGGTTGACGATATCGCAGAATTCCACGACTGCCTGCCTGTTGATTGCATTCAGCGCGTCCGGACGATTGAACGTGATCCAGGCGACATTCTCGCGTATGTCGAAGTTCATCATCTTGTAAACCATGTCCGCTTTCCTCCGAAAAAAGTGGTTCGCCCGACTTTCGCAGGGTCCAGGGTTTGCCGGGACCGCGTTCAGGCGCCAGGTTGGCGTCCTGGGCACGCAAGGCTGCCAAAGTCAGTGGTCGGATCTTGACCTGCTGCCCGAACGAGAAAGGAAATCCGGACCCGTTCTTAAGGAAACTCGGTAAGTCAGGCCCGGGGCGATCGCTGCAGGATCCGCGCCGCGCCTCCTCAACTGCGACCGATCGGCAATCGCACCTCAGGGACGCTGAAACTTCAGCACGAACTGGTCGACTGGAACAGTCGCCTCGCGGAAACTCTTGTCGCGCGGGTCGTCGGGATGGCGCAGAAACTGCGCTTCGTCACCCAGCTTGAATCCCGCCGCGGCGAGTTCGCTGCGCACCACGCTCTCCTCGATCCGGTGCAGCGTCTGCGTCTGCGAGGCGCCGGTACCGAGATTGCCGGCGTGATCGACCACCACGAGATGGCCACC
>JANMYN010000366.1:0-5614 GCA_031382195.1 Betaproteobacteria bacterium | reverse complement strand
CAGCGACACGGCTTTCGCAGACCGATCCTCGATATCGGATGCGGGGAAGGGCTTTTCGCCTACGTCGTCTTTGGTGAGAAGATCGATACCGGAATCGACCCGAATCCACGCGAGCTGGACAGGGCGAGAGTCCTAGAGGCTTACGAGGAGCTGATCGAATGCACTGGCGACGCCATCGCGAAGCCCGACGGACACTACAACACGGTCTTATCCAACAGCGTCCTCGAGCATATTATCGATGTCGAGCCCGTCTTGCGCGAGGTGCATCGACTGCTTGCGCATGGCGGCAAGTTCTACGTCACTGTGCCGTCGAACCGTTTCGATGAATACAGCGTCGCGAATCAGATGCTGTGTGCAGTAGGATTACGCGGCCTGGCCGGCAGATATCGGTCATTCTTCAACAGTTTCTGGCGCCACTTTCACTACTACTCGCCGGACGGATGGAGTGCGCTGGCTCGCCGAACCGGTTTTGAGGTGACCGAAGTTCATACTTATGCCACCAAGAAAATCTGTCTGCTCAACGATTTTCTCGCCCCGTTCAGCATCGTTTCCTTCGTGGTCAAGAAAATCTTCAATCGCTGGGTACTCTTCCCCGGGCTGCGTCGCATTGTAATGACTCCAGTGGCCATGGCTGGGTATCGCCTGCTGGAGGGAGGTGATTGCGCCTCGGAAGGTGGCCTCGTGTTCATGGAATTGACGAAAGCATGAAGGTTTCGGTGATTCTTCCGACATACAACGAGGCTGGCAATATCGTCGGTCTTGTTGAAGAAATTCTTGCCAACTTCCCTTCGGATGTTGAGCCTGAAATTCTGATTGTGGACGATAACAGCCCGGACAAGACCAGCGAAGTCGCGAAGAACGCCTTCGCCACAAACCCCAATGTGCGCGTGCTTCTGCGAACGCAGGACCGCGGCTTTGCAAAATCGATCCGCGCCGGTATAGAGCAGGCTACGGGCGATCTCGTTATTGTGATGGATACTGACTTTACACACGATCCGGTCGAGATTCCGCGCATGCTGCACATTGCACGCATCTACGATATCGTCAGCGGCTCGCGGTTCTGCGCCGGTGGCAATATGCAGGACAGAAAACATTACCTGGCCAGTCTCGCTTACAACTGGCTGCTGCGCGCGCTCCTGCACACTCAGCTTCAGGACAATCTCGGTGGTTATTTTGTCATGAGGCGCGACAAGATTCTGTCACTTCCTCTGGATCAGATTTTCTACGGCTACGGCGAGTATTTCTTTCGCTTGCTGTACTTTGCTCAGCGGCGAGGGCTCAAGGTCATCGAGATTCCGGCCATTTACCGTCTCCGGACCTACGGCGCCAGCAAATCCAATTTTCTGAAGATGCTTCTTTCCTATTCAAGAGCGGCGATATTGCTCAGGCTAAGCAGCAGAAGCCCAGCAAAATAAGGTAACCCGTCACCGGTTTGCGTTCACAGCCCGATTTTGGACCTGGCCGTGCCGGGAAGGTACTGTAGGACTAGACCGCGAATCTGTGGCGCAGCCAGTGCCGCTGCAAGCGGCGTGAGCAAAGACACCGCTCCCAGATTGAAAAGCATCCATCCCTGGGAGTCCGGTGATCCTGCCATGTGCCTCCACAAGACGACAACCATCAGAGCCGCTGCAAGCGGCGCGCCGACATCCATGAAAAACCAGTCGCGCAGTTGGCCGGGAAGCAATCGGCGGTGAATGATCGGCAGGAAAAATGCGACGTATCCGCAATTGAGAACAAGCCATACCCAGGCCGCGCCCAGGCCGCCATACCGCGACGACATCAAATAAATGAACGGCCCCAGCAGTATCACAGCGAGGGTATGCGCGTAGAACACCAGGCGCGTCCCGCCGGACGCCAACTGGAGGGTGACCGGCAGGTTCATCAGACCATTTATCGCCGTGCCCGTGGCGAGCAACGCCAGCATCATGCTGCTGTTGACCACTATGGCCGCATTGCGAGTCCAAAGCATCAGAAAATCCGCCGCAAAAAATGCGAGCACGACCATGACGGGAAGCACGACTACCGACATCAACTGACAGGCACGATGATAGAGGCGTACCAGTTCCTGGCGGTCATTGATCAACAGAAGCTGTGAAAAGCGCGGGAAGAATGCAGCGGATACGGGGTTTATCAAGAAGTAGAGTCCCGCCGCAACGCGAGAAGCGAGGTTGTAATAACCGAATGCATCCAGGGGAAGCACTTTGACGAGAATCATCTTGTCGACCTGCGTCAGGATGACCGACATGACGGATATGCCGGTCATGCCCGCGGCAAACCGCCATATATCCTTCAACAGGCGTGTGCTGAATGCTGGGCGGGCAGGCGCTTCCGGCAGGGATCGCCGCAACAGCCACCGGGTCAGGAATGTATCGATCAGGCTGATCGCTATTGACCATGCAACCAAGGCCTGAATAGTGGGCGAGACCAGCCAGATGACCAGGACGCCACCAACGCTGTTCGCGGTTGCGGTGATCGACGAGAGCAGGTTGTAAGCGGCCTGCCTCTGCACGCCCATCAATCCTCCCCCGTAAAGCGTTCGCGGCCATTGGAAGGCAACGGCTATGCCCATCATAGCCAGGGCCTGCGTGACCGTTTCGCGCGTAAGTTGCTGGGATTTGATCCAGTAGGCGGCGGTGACAGGCGCCAGTGCCGCCATGGTCACGGCGATCCCGATACCCACCAGCCAGTAGATGATCTCCAGGGTACGCAGCAGATCGTGCATCTCCTGTGCCTTGTCCGGCTGGACCGAATACTGCGCGAACTGGCGATTGAGTGCCGTGCCCAGCCCGAGGTCGAGCAGGGACAGAATCGCCATCAACGAGATGAAAAACCCGATCAGGCCATAGGCTTCGATGCCGAGGAATTGGATGAAGATCGGAACCACCGCCAGCGACAGCACCGCTGCCCATCCTCTGCCGGCAACATTCGAGATAATATTTCGCCTGATTACGGACATCGCTTTGTCGACCTACCGCTCAACACGCCTGGCCGGGATTTGAAATATGACTGGGTCTGTTCACGGATACAAAATTCAGGCGCGCGACCATTACGGGTCAACAGTGATCGCTGCCGGTTGACGTGCATCCACAAGGCAAAAGCATCGTAAGGAGTCACTCTTCGCGGTACAAGGAGATTTTTTCCTCAAAACGCCTGTATGTCCGCTCCTCTCGTGGAGGACGAATCGACGAAACGCCGTGTCCGGCACCTGTACCCCGAAATAGATTCGATAGACTTTGTGATATCCGAGGGGACTGAAATCGAAGTCGAATTGGGTGAACCGGGTTGCCTCCGACATATCGAGCTCGATCACCTCGCGCAGGTCGCGCTTGATCGCATCCGTCGGCGTCTCCCCGGGTTCTTCAGCACACCGCAGCCCCAGTGTCCCGGATAAAAGATCCCCCGCATGCCGCCGCGCAACTGCATGATACAGCGGCCGTCCTCGTGGCTTAGCAGCGCGGCGACCGCGTCATGCGGGCGCGGTGACGGTCCGTGGACGGGAATGAAATGCTCTACGCGAAATTCCTGGCTCACGACGAACGCATCGGTTTCCTGCGACTTTGATTCCATTACCTATGCATGGCGAGTGCGTGAAGGCGTTCGACCGCCGCTTCTTCTTGCGGGTAGTATCGAGTCTCCAGCGCAGAGCTCATCGGCGTATGGCTGTCGGGATGACAGATGCGCACCGGTCTTGCGAGCAAAGCGCGGTTCGATCGTTCTGCGACGCTTGCGACGATTTCCGCAGACACACCGAACGATTGCCAGGCGGGATCCATCACACATAGCCGCCCGGTTTTCTCGACTGAGGCGCATACGGTTTCCGTATCCAGCGGCGATAATGTTCTCAGATCGATGACTTCGGCTTTGACACCGAGTGCCGCCAGCCGGGCGGCGACCCGCAATGCAAACGGGACCATGACTCCTGCCGCGACAACCGTGAGGTCCTCGCCAGTCCTGCGCACTGCCGCCCGACCAAAGCGAACCCTGTAGGGCACTTCGGGAACGCCGCCCTTCAAAGAGAACATCGAGCGGTGCTCGACGATGATGACCGGGTCCTGGCCGAAAATGCTCTCGAGCAAGAGACCCTTGGCGTCAAACGCAGTGGCGGGCATGGCCACCTTGATTCCGGGAATGTGCGCAAACCAGGCATGCAGGCTCTTCGAGTGTTGCGGCCCCTGGCCCCAGCCGCGGCCGACGATCGCGCGGATGACGACTGGAAGCGTGGATTGCGCGTTGGACTTGAACCGCCACAATGCCATCCAGTTCACGATCGCATCCATCGAATACAGCATGAAATCGAGCCGGTGGTGAACCAGGACGGGCCTCAGGCCAACGACGGCGGCGCCGATTGCGGTCGCCGTCATCGCGCTTTCGGAAACCGGAAAGTCGCGCACACGCGCCGGACCAAAGCGTTCGACCAGGCCGGCGGTGGATCCAAAAACGCCGGGGCTGTAGTCCACAAGCTGGCCCAGCACGACCACGCTGTCGCTCAGTTCCATCGCCTGCCGCTGGCCTTGGTTGAGCGCCTCCCCGAAGCTGATCTCGGGATGCTCGACAGGGACCTGGGATTGCGCCGCGGTCCGGCTGGATTTCGTCTGTATGGAAGCGGCCACCTTGTGTTTACTCCCTGTGCTCAATAACCCTTGGCCTGCGTGGCTTCCTGGTGCGCGTCGAAATTTTCAAGTTCGACCTCGACCAAAAACTTGTCCGCCAGCGGGGAATCGGGGCTGAAGTTCAAAGCTTTCCAATCCGGCGCGTCCGGGAACGGGCTCGACTTCGCGAACTGGAAACAGCGATCGATGGCCGCCTGCGCTTCAAGGACCAAACTCTCCCGGTCCTCGGGCTTGATCAGGTTTCCAACCCGCATGGCGTCTTCGAGCAACGAGATCGGACAATTGCGCTTCCATGCTTCGATCTCCGCAGCATCGCGGTAACCCACCAGGTCGTCACTCTCGGGTCCATAGTGACCGCTCCAGCGGTAGGTGTAGGCCTCTACGAAAGCCGGGCCAGCCCCGGCACGCGCGAGAGCGATCTCTTTGCCCAGTACCCGGTGGACCTCCATCGCGTCGTTGCCGAACAAAGCGGTGCTCCTCACGCCGAATGTTGCGACCCGCGCGCTCAGGTTGTCGAGCGCCTGACGCTTCAGTTGAGGGGAGAACACCGAGTAGTTGTTGTTCTCGCAGACGAAGACCACGGGAAGTTTCGCCACGGCGGCATAGTTGACAGCTTCCCAGAAAATGCCCTCGTCGGTGGCCGACTCGCCGAATCCGGCGACCGCGACCTGCTGCGTCCCATTGAGTTGGAAACCCAGCGCCGCTCCAGTCGAGATCGCGGTCGCACCCGCGAGGATTGCGCCGCTGTAGAAGTTGCGAGCAGGAAAGGAAATATCCTGCGAGCCCGCCAGGCCTCCGTTCGCCCCAGTAGCCTTTCCGTACAGTTCCGCGAACAGGGCCTCCATCGGCGCGGACTTTGCAAGATAGTAGCCATGGGACCGGTGATGGCAGAAGAGGTAGTCATCATCGTTCAAGAGCAGCGACAGCGCTGCCGGCACCGCTTCCTGACCGACGCAGAAATGAACCGGGCAGCGCATCTCGTCCGCCGGGTGGTACTCCCGTGC
>JANMYN010000349.1:0-3234 GCA_031382195.1 Betaproteobacteria bacterium | reverse complement strand
CTCTGTCGGGTTGTTGCGTAAATAGCGTACATAGTCGTCCGCCTGATCAATCTGGTGTACCGCCATGCGCCGTTCGATGCGACGAATGATGGTGTTCTCCTTGTACAGGGAAAAGTCGTGGCCGGTCTGCGCCCGCAACAGTACAAAGATTTTTTTCGTCGCGTCATCGACTCTGGCGCCGGGCGGAGCAACGGCGGGTTTTTTCCGGCCGAAAGCGTGGCTGGCATAGGCAATCAGTTGCGCCGGCATATCCCCGGGCGGCATCACGAAGTCCACCAGGCCGGTGGCAACGGCGGTGCGCGGCATGCCGTCGTACTCGGTGGAATCGAAGCTCTGCGCCATCACCATGCCGCCCTCGCCCTTGATCGCGCGAACCCCCTGGGTGCCGTCGCTGCCGGTGCCGGAGAGCACGACGCCAATCGCCTGCGCGTGCTGATCCTGGGCCAGCGAGCGGAAAAAAAAGTCGATCGGCAGGCGCTGGCCGCGCGGCGCAGTCGGCGTGAGCAACTGCAATGCGCCGTTCAGGAACGCCATGTCATGGTTGGGCGGGATGATGTAGGTGCAATTGGGCTGGACCACCATGCCGTCCTCGACTTCGAACACCTGCATTTTGGTATAGCGACGGATCAGTTCGGTGAGGATGCTTTTATGGTCGGGCGCCAGGTGCTGCACGATGATGAAAGCCATGCCGCTGCCGCCGGGCACTGCCGAGAAGAATGCCTCGAACGCCGCCAGACCGCCCGCCGAGGCACCGATGCCGACGATCGGAAAAACCGCGTCGGCCGGCTGATCGGGCGCGCGCGCGGCTTTGGCCCTGGCAACGGGTGCCGCGCTGGTTTTTTTCGCGATTAATTTTTTGGGGGTGCTTTTCTTGCGGCCGGTCATGAACGCATCTCAGCCCCGGGCAGGCACTCATCGACGGCCGCAGCAGTCGCGTGCCCGGACATCCTCATGCCTTCAATACGCGTTACACGCACTTGATCTGGCCCTCATCGGGGAAGTCACTGCGGATTCGTCGTGGTTGCACGAACGGCGTGACGATACGACAGCAAGCGGTCGTATTCCGCTTTGACCACGGCGTAGCACTCGCAGACTCGCTGTTCCAATCTTGCCCGGTCCAGGATGCGGATGTGCCCGCGCGAATAGTGAATTATTCCCTCGGCCTGGAGGCAGCCTGCAGCCTCGGTGACGCCCTCCCGGCGCACACCCAGCATATTGGCGATCAGCTCCTGTGTCATGTTCAGCTCGTTCCCGGGCAGCCGGTCCCCGCTCAAGAGCAGCCAGCGGCACAGTTGCTGGTCGACCGAATGGTGCCGGTTGCACACGGCTGTTTGCGCCATTTGCGTAATCAGCGCCTGCGTGTAGCGCAGCGCAAGATGCTGCATCTCACCGCCCAACGCGAATTCTCTTTTCAGCATCGCGGCACTGAGCCGATAGCCGACCCCGGCGCTTTGCACGACCGCCCGGCTGGGTGTGGTTTCGCCCCCCATGAACAACGAAATGCCCACCAGTCCTTCGTCGCCGACAATCGCAATTTCCGCCGAGGCGCCGCTTTCCATGACGTAGAGCAGGGAAACAATGCTGGTGGTCGGGAAATACACGTGACCCATGCGGCCACCGGATTCATAGACCACCCATCCGAGCGGCATGGCGATGGGCTCCAGTGCGGGCAGAATACGGGCGTAATCGTCCCCGGGCAGGGCCGCCAGAAGGTGGTTTTGCTTTGGGCTTGGAAGAACTGAAGATGAGGGCATCGTAATCACCTCGCTTTGACAAACCAGAGTCGAAGGGTCAGGCCGCACTTCGCCTGACGCGAGTTACAAATGAGCAAGGTCACCAGTCTACACCTTATGTGCTGTAGCGCACGTTGGATGTCAAGCAGTCAGTAATTGCAAAAAAAATGCGCTGATCCCATGCCAGTCACGCCATCGGTCCTATGTGGGCTGACGCACAGAACGGGCAGTGGCGCTCGCGCCAGACTGCAAGGTCAACCCCTTTCCCGGCGCTTTGCTGTCGAAGAGCACCCGGCCAGATCCCATCTCCATGAACGACAAAGCGCTCACCGTGCTCCTTATCTCGGACGACGCCGCCGATGCCAGCCTGATTCGCAACGCACTGGCTGCGGCAACCGAAAACGAATGGCGCCTGGAACGGGTCGGGCGGCTCTGCGACGGCGTGAGCCGACTGGCCAAGCCTGGAATTGCCGCGGTCTTGCTCGACCTGTTCTTGCCCGATAGTCAGGGAGTCGAGACGTTCGAGACACTCTTCGCGGTGGCCCCGCTGGTGCCGACCCTGATCCTCACCACCCGGGAAAATGAAACCGTCGCCGCGCAAGCCACACAGCGTGGCGCGCAGGATCACCTGCTCAAGGATCATCTCGACGACTACTGGTTGCCGCGGATTCTGCGCGGCGTGATCGAGCGCAAGGCGCGGGACGAGGCGTTTTTCATGGAACGGGAGCGCGCGCAAGTCACCCTCAATTCCATCGGCGACGCCGTACTCAGCACCGACATCGCGGGCAACGTCACCTACCTCAATGCAGTCGCGCAAACCATGACGGGCTGGTCCTGCAAGGATGCCACGGGGCGTCCGCTTGCCGATATATTTCGGATTGTCGACGGCGCCACACGCGCAGTCGCGCCCAATCCGATGGCACTGGCCGTTGAAGGAAACAAGACCGTGGGGCTGACCGCGAACTGCATCCTGCTTCGCCGCGACGGTTTTGAAGCCGTCATCGAAGATTCGACTGCCCCGATCCACGACCGCGCAGGTAACGTCACGGGCGCGGTAATCGTGTTCCACGATGTAAGCGCCGCGCGCGAGACCAGGGAAAGGATGGCGCATCTGGCCCGGCATGATTTTCTCACCGATCTGCCGAACCGGACGCTGCTGAGCGACCGCGTGGAGAACGCAATTGCCCTGGCCCGTCGCCACGGCAAGCATCACGCCGTGCTGTTTCTGGATCTGGATGGCTTCAAACACATCAACGATTCGCTCGGACACCCGATCGGCGACGAACTCCTGCAGTCGGTTGCGCAACGTCTGCTGGCTTGCCTGCGCGATTCGGACACCGTGAGCCGCCAGGGGGGCGACGAATTCGTGATTTTGCTTGCAGAGATCGAACACGCGCAGGATGCGGCGCTCAGTGCCGAGAAGATGCTGCTGGCGCTGGCGGCACCACACCACGTCGCCGGCCGGGAACTCCATATCACCGGGAGCATCGGCATCAGCGTC
>JANMYN010000327.1:0-12221 GCA_031382195.1 Betaproteobacteria bacterium | reverse complement strand
CCGCCCCCCATCATCGCCTGCAACGCCTTCGCTCCGCCTGCGAAATCGAGGATCTCGACCTGCAAACCCTCGTCCCGAAAATAGCCGAGTTGCTCCGCAATCGTAAGCGGCAGGTAATACAACGAGGCTTTGCCGCCGACTGCGATGGTGGTCTTGGGTTTTTCCAGTGGCGCGCCGTTCGACGTTGTTGCGCAAAGCAAGGCACCCAGCGCAAAGACTGAAGCGATCATGCTTTTCATGTAGTTCCCCGCGTTGATGGTTTAGGGCCGGTCGATTGTAACGCGGCGATCGTGGCACACAACGTTAAAGCCGCCAACGCGATCTGACGCTAAACTGGCGCCTTCCGCGACCTGCAAGAAATCACGACCCACAACAAATCATGGCCGTGGACAACAACGAGGAGACCGAATCATGATCGATCTGTATTCTGCGGGAACTGCCAACGGATTTCGGGCGTCGGTGGCGCTGGAGGAAGCCGGCCTGCCATACCACCTCCACAAAGTCGATCTTGCCAAGGGCGAACACCGCAGCGCGGAGTTTCTCAAGCGCAATCCGGCCGGCCTGATCCCGGTCATCGTCGATCAGGATGGCCCCGGCGCAAAGCCCCTCACGCTCTCGCAATCCGGCGCCATCATCCTCTATATCGCGGAGAAAACCGGAAAATTTCTGCCGAAGGACCCGGCGCAGCGGGCTGTGGCAATGCAATGGTTCATGCAGGGCGCCAGCGACGTTGCTGCCACCAGCGGTGCGATATTCCGGCTGGAAAACAGTGTTCCGGAGAAAATCCCTTCCAGCGTCGATTATTTCAAGCAGCGCCTGCTCGGCTTTTTCGCGGTTTGCGATGCGCACCTCGCGGAGCGCGAATATCTCGCCGGCGAACTATCGGTGGCCGACCTTATGCTCTATCCGAATTTCGCGCTACGCAAGGCGCTCGTCGATCAGGCGGGCGGATTCGCAAACCTGCAGCGCTGGGGTGCCACCATGGCGGCACGGCCCGCGGTCCGGAAAGGAATGGAAGTTTTTGACTGAATCGGCCGTCATGCGATTGTCCGAGCAAGTCCAGACACGCGCCGGGAACTCGACGCACGGTTCTTCAATCCAACGGCGATACCGTAACAACACATTCGGCGGCCCATGCTAAACGCTCTGAAAACGCTATTTGCCGAGTTTTCCGTCGCGGGCGGCACCACGCCGGCCGTCACGGAGCAACGGGAGCTCCAGTTGGCGGTCGCAGGATTGCTGCACGAGATGACGCGCATGGATTCGAAGCAAAGTCCGGAAGAAGCCAGCACGGCCGCCGAAGCGCTGGTTAAAATGTTTGGATTGCCTGATCTCGAGGCACTGGCCTTGCTCGATGAAGCCGGATCACAGCGCCTGACGTCTTACTTCGATCCGGCATCCATCATCAAGCGCCTGCTGTCCATCGAGCAGCGTTGTGCGCTCGTTGAAAATCTTTGGAAAGTGGCCTTCACCGATTCCGAACTCCATGTCTACGAAGACCAGTTCGTTCGCAAGATCGCCCACCTCATATACGTTCCCAACACAGAATGCATGCTGGCGAGGCAAAGAGCTAGGGACGAGGGGTGAGGAACGAGGGGCGAGGGCTAGAACCTTTAGGCCTTCTCGCCTTTTACTCGTCCCTCGTCCCTGCCCTCAAGGCACTTTCCCCAGCTCCGAGCGCAGGTCGCGCAGATGCGCCAGCGTTTCGTCATCTTGCGCACGTTTGATCGCGTCGTCCAGTTTCGCGTACAGATGCGCCACGCCAGAGCGCAGCGAAGAACGAAACTCGCTTGGCCTCCCGCGTTCGCGCCGGTATTCTTTGGCGACGTCGGCCAGCGGCGAAGAGGCATTTCGCGAGCCGGACAGATTGCGCACGTTAGCGTGTATCGAGCCGTCATCCAGCAGTTTGGCCATATCGATCGAGTTGGATGTCCCCTGCGGGTCGCTCGTGGCACCTGTCGCCACCAGCAATAACGTCACGTAATTGCGCTGCAGTTCGCGCCGATACAGTTCGACTACCGGTTTCTTGGCGGCGAGTTCCTTGAACAGACCGTCGTTCAGGTCCGTCAGCATATCCATGCCGACATAGCCTTTACCGCCAGGATCCGCTTGGCGGGCCTCGGCCAGGCGCTGGAATACGCCAGGATCGAGAATCTGGCGCAGCAACTGCACGTTGGATCCCTGCAAGGCATCCGCACCTCCCGATGGGCCGATGCGCCGCAATACTTCGCGATCGAGCAAGGGTCGCGGGATGACCCACCCCCGGTCGAGGAGAAACTTGACAGCAGCGCGCTGTCGCGCCGGTTCTACCGGCTTGAAGGGCGCGCTACCGCGCCCGGCCTGATAGCGTGTTTCCTCGACACCGCCGACGATCTTGGCGACCGCGGCCAATTCACGATAACGCTGCACCAGCAAGGCTTGGTACATCTCGCGCAGGCGAACATAGTCCCCTCCGAGCTTGGTCGTCGCGGGGATCAGCAACGGCATAACGCGGTCGATATTGCGCAGCCCCAGTTCGGCCGCCTCGACCGGGTCACCGCCGACGACATTGGTGTTGACCTTCGGATCGAGGGTCGCGGATTCGTCCTCGCCACCGAAACGCAACATCGGATCGTCGATCTGCTTCGCGGCCATTTCGTCGAGCCGTGGCCACTCGTCGTCGCAGCTCATGGCGTTGGAAAACGAACGATAGCCCCACTCGATCGCGAAGTAATCGTAGGGCCCGAACTTCGGCAGGAGCGCGGCATTGTCACCGGGTTGGGCGACATAATTGAGCCGTGCGTAGTCCATGATCGACGCGGAGGTGCCCCACTTGCGCGTCCACTCCGGGTTGCGAAGCTGCGCCACCGAGTACGCGGAATGGCCTTTGAAATTGTGCCGCAACCCGAGCGCGTGACCGATCTCGTGCGAAACTACGTAGCGCAGCATGTCGCCGATCACTTCGTCGGGCAGCGGCAATTTCCGCGCTTTCGGATCCAGAGGCGAGACCTGGGTGAAGTACCAGGTTTCGACCAGTCTCAGAACGTCGTGCCAGAATATCGCATGCGATGAAATGACTTCACCGCTGCGAGGATCGACAACCGCCGGCCCCATTGCATTCTGCCGCCCGCTCGGCGTCCAGCGGATCACGTTATAGCGTACGTCTTCCGGATCCCAGTTCGGATCTTCCTGCGTCGTGGGCGCATCGCGCGTGGAAATGGCATTGCTGAATCCTGCTTTTTCAAACACCTTCTGCCAGTCCTCGATGCCGACCTTGATGAACGGGCGCCACTTCTCCGGCACTTCGTCGCTGATATAGAAAACGATGGGCTTGACCGGATCGGATACGTCGGCTTCGGGGTTGTTCTTCTGCAGCCGATACCGCTGTATGAAGGCGCGCCGAACCTTGCCGTGTTCATTGGTCCCATAGTCGTCGAACGGTACCGAAAAATAGCCGACGCGATCGTCGGCGTATCGCGGATCCATCGGCACCTCGGGCAGCAGCAGCAAGCTCGTGTGGAAGATGAACCCGAGCGCGGGCGCAACCCGTTCCGATTCGTCATCGACGTTTTTCTTCAACTCCGCCGCGGAAGGTACCCAGGTCTGATAAAAGCGGATGTCGATGTTCTGAGGAAATGCCTTCACGCTTTGGATGAATGAACGCTTCGCATCGACCGAGTTCATCCGGAAATGCTGCATGAACTCCAGCGCGAATCCGTCAGGCACTTCGCTGACAAACAATCCCGTTATATCAATTACCGGCGCATTTTCGGGGCCTTCCATGATGATGTCGAAAGCCTTGATAACCGTACGCAGAGATGCGGATTCCACGCCGCGCTGCAGGTTGGACTTGTTTTGCGCCCACATTTCGTAGCGTACGTCTTCGAGATAGAGCTTGTTGCCGCGGCGTACCCAGCGCACAACGCGATTGTCCACCACAGAGCCGGGCGCGACGAAATCGCTGCCGGTGGACAGCGCGGCGAATTCGGTGTTGACCAGCATGTCCCGGTTCAGCAACTTGGCCGGGATCTCGAACATCACGTGGTCGCATATCACGTGGGCCTTGAACATACCGGTCACGGTTTCGACTTTCTGGTCCATGCCGGCCGGACACGATGCAACCATCGCGGCAGTCATGGCGAAGGCCGGGCGGCAAAGCATTGCCGCAAACAGCGCCGAAATCAGAAATAAAAAGCTTCTCGTCAATCTCATGTCACTCTCCCGGACACCTGAACACCAAGCTCATCCGGCCGAGACACGCCGGTCTGAAATAAAACGGGCCGACCTGTAAATGTCGGCCCACTTCGACTGCGTTATTGATTACTTTTTGGCTTCGTCTGCAGCACGGCTGGCCTTGTCAGTCTTGCCGGCGGCCTTGACTTTGCCGTCGTCCAGCGCGCGGGCATGCTTCTTCATTTTGCCCGGTGCCTTGACGGCGCCATCGTCGACGGCGCGGCCGGGTTTGGCAGCGGCGCCTTGCGCCTTCACTGCGCCTTCCTCAATCGCACGTCCGGGCTTGTCCGCCGCCCCGCCAGCTTTCACCGCATCATCCGCAAATGCCACGGATGCAAAACCAAGAACTGCAGCAACCACGATTGCATTTTTTATCATTTTTCTATCTCCTAACCAGTTTCAAGATTGTCGTCAGTCACCTATCAGCGCCAGACCTTACAAACATGCCCAGTGTGCCACTGTGGCGCCATAAACGGAACCCACGCAGCCACCGTAAGTAATATGTCGATTCCGACGCCAATAACGCCCGAGACCCCGTTCGGCATACAGATCCCCTGTCGCGACTTCCCAGGCGAGAGTCCACGGGGCGCATCATGGCCGGGCGCCATCCGACGCCAGTCCGTGTGAGCCTCATGAACAAGAGCCAGGAGGCCAGCAACCGTACTCAGGGCTTGCGCGGCGTCGGCACTTCCGCATCGCTGCAGCGCGCCGCCCAGCCGTTCATAGATACCCGACGTGCATCGTTCATTTCCATGAGGTAGCGATTTTGTAGGGCATAGGCCTCCCGCTCGGCAGCATTATTTCGCGCGCAGGCGCTGGCGCCCGGGTGGAAACGGCCGCTGACAGCCTGCATGTGGTGAACCAGTTCATGGAGCAGGATCGAGCGATCGAAGGTGTTATTGGCCACGTCGAGTTTCTCGTCGAGATAGACCCCGAGGATCGGGTCGTAGATCGCCCTGATTGCGCACGGGGAATGGCAAAACCGCTGCTGAATCTCTGCCTGTGCCACCCGATGGACCTCCGGCACAATGGTGGGCAGCGCGTAACCGGACAGCAAATGGATGGTGGCGAACAATTCCGCGATCAGCGATGACATGGCCGGCTCCTCAAGGTTGGGCCCGGGTCAAATTCGAGGTCGGACAACTATAACAGGCGCAATCGGTAATCAATCGACCTTCGATGCAGGTCGCGGCTCAGGCTTGGCTGTCTGGCCGTCATCGGCACACTTGCCTGACCAGCCCAGGACTAATGCGCGACGCGGCGCGTGGATCGCCGACAGATAGCGGTTCTGGATTTCGTATGCCTCGCGCTCTTCGGAAATTCGCCGGGTGCAGAAGCTTGCGACGACTTCGAACTTGCCGGTGGTTTTCTGCAGATGATGAACCAGCTCGTGCAACAGGATCGAGCGATCGAACGGGTCGTGAACCACGTCGAGCGCATCGTCGATGAAGATGCCCCAATCCGGATGATAGAACGCCTTGATGCGGCACGGCCGGCTGTCGCACAGCCGGCGCTGGATCTCTGCTTGCGGAACGGAATGAACTTCGGGCATCTCGGCGGGCGCCGGATAGGCCGATACGAGCCTGATCGCCGTGAATAACTCGACCATCAGGGAAATCATGGCGGACTGGTCCAATCTGACTCCTGTACGCACTCTCCCCTGCGTACATTACATCAGCCGGCGCGCAGGGAGGTCAATTAATTGTCGCAGCGGGCCCGCCATGCATTGACGTTGACCCGATGCGGGTCATGGACGTCTTCGAGGTAGCGGTTTTGAATTTGATAGGCCTCGCGCTCAGCCGCATACCAGCGGTCGCACTCGGATGGGATCTTCTGGAACGTGCCCTGGACCCGCTGTAAATGGTGAACCAGTTCGTGCAGCAACACCGACCGCGCAAACTCGTCGTGCGCCAGATCGAATGCTTCGTCTATATAAACGCCCTCTCCGGGTTTGTAGAACGCCTGGGCGGCACACCGACCCTGGCAGAAGCGCTGTTGAAGTTCCACCAGAGGCACCTGGTGGATTTCAGGCAGGACCATCGTGGTCGGATAACCCGACAGCGAATGGATGGAGGCGAGTAACTGCAGTGCCAGCGACGCGAGAGTAAGAGAGTCCATTTCATGCCCCTGGACCGGCGCTTCCCCCCGACCCCGCCGGGCCGGAAAATAATCTTATTGAGTACTATCGAGCAATATCCGGGCCATCGATTACACCCCTTGCCAAAGGCCCACTGTCGGCCGTTTCGCTTGATCACGCACACTTTAGGTGCGTGGTGGCGCTGGCAAGTGTCGGATTCGATTTCAGCTTGGTCGGTGCACGAACCTGGTAATTACAGCCTGATCAGCAAAAAACTGACGCCCGCCCTGAATGTAACGGCCGGTCGCAGTCCGGGTTGAGTACCGTTTTACCTTTTCCTCATTCTTCAGCCAGCCAGACCACGCGCTGCAGGCCGCCGTCCTCACGCGCGAGAACCGGCTGTAACCATTTCAGCATCGAGCGGGCATCCTGCTCGAAACCAAATGGCGGATTTACCACCAAGATGCCGCAGCCGCGCATGCCGCCGCTCCACTGGTCGGGCAGCACCGAAATTTCCAGTTGCAGGATCTTGTGGATTCCGGACGCCACAATGCCGCGCTCGAACGCACGCATTGCGAGCGGTTCCATCAACGGATACCACAGCGCGTAGACCCCGGTCGAGAAGCGCCGGTGTGCTTCGACCAGCCCCTCCGTCAGGCGGTCGAATTCCCTGGCTCGATCAAATGATGAATCGATGAAGACCAGTCCGCGCCGTTCCTTTGGTGGCAGAAATGCTTTCAGCGACTGGTATCCATCCATCAAATGAACGGTCGTCTGGCCATCGCCGCCGAACAGGCCACCGAGGTTTTCGCAATCCTTCTTGTTGAGTTCCACCAGCGCCATGCGATCGACCGGCCGCAGCAGCCGGCGCACGATGCGCGGAGAACCAGGGTAGAAGCGCAGCGCGCTGCCGGCATTCTCTGCTCTGATCGCCTCGAAATAGGGAATGAACTCATCAGGCACATCTTTTCTTCCCCATACCATCGCGATGCCGTTTCTGAACTCTGCGTTCTTCAGTGCCCACTCGTGGGTGAGGTCGTAGCGCCCGATGCCGGCGTGGGTATCGAGTACGAAGAACGGCTTGTCTTTTTTCTCGAGCGCAAGCACCAGCCGGGTCAGCAACGAGTGCTTGAATACGTCGGCGAAATTGCCGGCGTGAAAAAGATGTCGGTAGGCGAGCATGTCAGTGAAAATCTAGATCAGAGCTGCAAAAAACTCAGGGGCTGGCGTCGTTTGTACCCCGGTCGAGACTCCGGTGCAGGAAGCCGGTTTGGGGCAAGGTTGAAGTCATGGGATAATCCGGCCGTTTTTCCAGAAGAACCCAACGCAGGAACATTGTCATGGCCGTCGAGAATACACCTGAACTCAAGATGGACCCCGCGAACCTGTATCGCGAGGAAGTCTTCACCGATCGCAAGATAGGCACCATTCGCGTAATGACCCCGGTCAAGAACGACAGTTCCGCCGACGCCGGACGCAAAGTGATTTATGTCGGCGAAACCCAGCTCATGACACCGGTGGGGGCACTCCCGCTGGCGTTCGAGATAGAGGCGGATTCCCTGGGCCAGGCGTCGGAAAAATTCGCCGGGTACGCTGCGTTTGCCGTCGAGCGCGCGGTCAAGGAATTGCAGGAACTGCGCCGGCAGCAGAGCTCCTCGATCGTCATCCCCGAAGGCATCCCTCCTGGAATGGGCGGCATGGGAGGGCTCGGTGGCGGGAAAATAAAACTGCCGTAGGAAAGACAGAGGACAAGGTTAAAGAGGAAAGAGAAAAGGTTCAGGACTCATGCCTCCTGCCCTTAACTTTCCTCTTTCCTCTCGCCTTCTCCACGATCGCATCGAAGATCCTCTGCTGCAGGGGATCGGAAGCCGCCTTGAGTTCCGGATGCCACTGCAATGCGATCATCCATGGATGATCCGGCATCTCGATCGCTTCGATGGTTCCGTCGGCCGCGTGCGCCACGGCGTCGAATCCCGCAGCGGCGCCGCGCAACGCCTGATGGTGCCAGGACGTCACTTCGAATTCCTCGCGCCCGAGTATCCTCGCCAACAGTGATTGCGGCTTGATCTTTACCGAGTGGGGAACGGGCTCGCGCGGCGGCGCCCTGTGCAGCACCGATTCGCCGAACTCGTCCGGAATGTGTTCAATCAGCGTGCCGCCCCTGGCCACGTTCAGGATTTGCGCGCCGCGGCAGATGCCAAGCGTCGGCAGCCCGGAATCGAAAACGCGACGGCTCAGTTCAAGCTCGAAGGCATCGCGCTCCTGGTCGATGCCGTAATTGGTTTCATGGCGCTTGCCGCGATAGCGGTCGGGATCGATGTCTCCCCCTCCTGTCAGGATCAACGCATCGAGCACCTGCAGCGGCGCGTCCCAGCGGTGCTCGCCGGGCGCAATCAGGATCGGCACGCCTCCAGCGCGGCGTACCGCGTCGAGGTAGTCGGCCGGGAGCGAATAGCGATTGTCGACACTGCGGCCGTAGGTGGTCAGGCCGATGAGCGGATGCGGGCGTCGCGACGACATGGGCGTTAAGGAGAACTTATATTTTAAACACGGCCATTCTAATCTCAAACCGGTGCATCACTTCCGGTTGCCCGGGCCTCCTTATTCAACCATACTGGCTGCCGACAGCATGGCAACATGCGTATCACCCCGTTGTCATATGCCGCGGCGAAATACCGCCCCCACATGGGACGGCAACCGCAAATACAGCCGTGACGGCCGGCCCTTGACCCACCCACCAATCACCAAGGAGGGAGACGATGGCAAACCAGGACCAGTACGAAAAAACCAAAGAGCATCAAGACGATCTGAAAACTCTGCACGGCATGGGTTATGCGCAGGAACTGTCAAGGCGCATGGGCCCTTTTCAGAATTTCGCGATATCTTTCTCGATCATCTGCATCCTTGCCGGCGGGATCACCGCTTTCCCGGTTTCACTCAGCGCCGCCGGGGGCGCGTCGGTCGGTTACGGCTGGCCGCTCGCCTGCGCCTTCGCGCTGCTGGTGGCGGCGGCAATGGGTCAGATTGCCTCTGCCTATCCGACCGCGGGCGGCATTTACCACTGGGCTTCGCTGCTGGGTGGCCGGGGCTATGGCTGGGCTGCGGCCTGGTTCAACCTGCTCGGCCTGTTGTTCGTCGTGTCGTCGGTCAATTTCGGCGTGTTCCTGCTGTTCCGCGATCTTTTCCTCGGCAACGTTCTCGGCATGGACGTTGCGGGCTGGACCCCGAAGGCGTTCATGGACCAGGGCTGGTGGATACAGACCCTGTTTATCGCCGGCGTCACCGCAACGCAGGCAATGCTCAACCACTTCGGCATTCGCGCCACCACCATCCTGACCGACTTCAGCGGTTATCTTATTTTCATGTTCGCGACGCTGCTGACGCTGGGTTTGCTGGCCTACGCGCCCTCGATCGATATCTCGCGCCTGTTCACCTTCAGCAATTTTTCGGGTGACGCCGGCGGCGGCGTGTGGCCGACAGCAATGCAGTCTGTGGGCTTCGTATTTCTGCTGGGCCTGCTGCAAGGCGTGTACACGGTAACCGGCTTCGATGCGTCCGCCCACACCGCCGAGGAAACGCGCAACGCTTCCCGCGAGGCGCCGCGCGGCATGATCCACTCCGTGTTCTGGTCCTTCCTATTCGGCTACATCATGATCTGCGCTTTCATTCTCGCGCTTCCCAGCGTGGAAGAAGGCGCCAAGCAGGGATGGAACGCCTTCCCCTGGCTGATGAGCCAGTCGCCGATGCCGAAGATCTTCAAGGACATCTTGATCATCGGCATCGTGATCGCCAATTACCTGTGCGCGCTTGCCGGTCTCACGTCCACGTCGCGCATGATGTATGCATTCGCGCGCGACGGCGGGCTGCCCTTCTCCGGCGCGCTGCGCCAGGTGAGCCACCAGCACCGCACCCCGGTCAACGCCATCTGGTGGGGAGGCGTCCTGTCGATTATTGCCACCCTTTATGGCGATGCTTTTGTGGTGCTCTCGACCGGTTGCGCGGTGTTCCTCTACCTCTCCTACCTGTTGCCGGTGGCGGCGGGGCTGCGGGCGGAAATGAAAGGAACCTGGACGGCGAAAGGGCCCTTCCAGTTGGGCGCCGCCTCCAAGCTCGTTGCGGCGCTGGCCATTATCGGCTGCGCACTGCTCATATTTGTCGGGGTGCAGCCGCCCAACGAAAAAGTCGGGTACCTCATCATCGCCATGCTGATTGTCATGGTGATCATCTGGGTTGCATTCGAAGCGCGGCGCTTCAAGGGCCCGCCGATCGGCGACATGATCGCGAAGCGCCAGGCGGAGATCCTGGCGGCTGAAAAAGCCGTCGGCGAAACGGCTTGACGCTTCGTCGCGCCGGCCGTTCATAAAGAAGGGTGAGGCCGCGAAAGGGCCTCACCCTTTAGTCTTTGTGCTTTTTCTTCTGCATCTCGCGCCGGGCGCGCTCGGGGCGGTGCTTGTCCCGGGCGAACATGTCGTGGCTGCACCCGAGCGCACCATCACACCGCACGCGCCTCTCTCGGACGAGGTCCACGTCCGGTTCGCGGACGCCGTGGAGCGCGCACGTGAATGGCGCACCGATTGAAGTATCCTTCTGCCTTCGACGGCGCTGACTACTGATCTTTAACCTATGGCGACGGATCGCGAACCTCTCGACCGTATCTTTGAGCTTCCTTGTTGGTCGGGCAAGGTCGATCCGACGCCGCTGCTGGGCGGAATCACCAACAAAAACTATCTGGTCGCCGACCGAGGGCAGAAGTTCGTTGTGCGGCTGGGCGAAGACATTCCCATCCACGGCGTGATGCGCTTCAACGAGCTGGCCGCCAGCCGCGCAGCGTTCGCGGCCGGCATCTCGCCCGAGGTCATCTACGCCGAGCCCGGCGCTCTGGTGCTGCGTTACATCGAAGGGCGTTCGCTGTCCCCCGAGTTGGTGCGTGACGCCGCATTGCTTCCGGGCGTGGTGGATCTGGTCAAGCGTTGTCATGAACAGGTGCCCCACTATCTGCGCGGGCCGTCGCTGATGTTTTGGGTGTTCCAGGTCATCCGCGGCTACGCAACCGAGCTTCAGGCGTGCGCAAGCCAGCACGTCGGATTGCTTCCCCGGCTCATGGAGCGCGCCGGGCGGCTCGAGCGCGAGGTCGGTCCGGTGTCCATCGTGTTCGGCCACAACGATCTGCTGGCGGCCAACTTCATCGACGACGGCAAGCGGCTGTGGTTGATCGATTGGGACTACGCCGGCTTCAACAGTCCGCTGTTCGACCTCGGCGGACTTGTATCCAACAGCGAGCTCGACGCGGATCAGGCCCGGTTCGTACTGGAGCGTTACTTCGGCAAAGTGGACCCCGGATTGGAGCGGCGATTCGCGGCGATGAAATGCGCATCGCTGCTGCGCGAGACGATGTGGAGCATGGTGTCCGAGGCTCACTCGAAGATCCAGTTCGACTACGTCGCTTACACCAGTGATTATCTGGCGCGCTTCGGACGCGCTTACGACGAGTTCACGAGAGGCGCGCAATGAGCGCGGTGCCGTCGGCTGCGCAGGTCGTCATCATCGGCGGCGGCATCATCGGCTGCAGCACTGCTTACCACCTCGCGCGCCTGGGCTTCAAGGACATCGTCCTGCTGGAGCGCGCAAAACTCACCAGTGGCTCGACGTGGCACGCGGCCGGCCTGGTCGGTCAACTGCGCACGTCCGCCAACGTGACGCAACTCCTGAAGTACAGCGTGGAACTGTACGACAAACTGGAAAAGGAAACCGGTCAGGCAACCGGCTGGAAGCGCAACGGCGGCCTTCGCCTCGCCTGCAATCAGGAGCGTCTCACCGAGATCAGACGTCAGGCGACCACCGCCCACAGCTTCGGGCTGGAGATGCATGTGCTGTCTCCAGCGGAAGCGAAGGCGTTGTGGCCGATCATGGACAGCGCCGATGTCGTGGGTGC
>JANMYN010000298.1:0-2525 GCA_031382195.1 Betaproteobacteria bacterium | reverse complement strand
CCGGCGATGACCTCCGCAAGTCGTTTGGCCAGGACCGGCGCCACGCCTTCGAACGGTTCGTCGAGCAACAGAAGTTTGGTGCCGCACATCAGCGCCCGCGCCAGCGCCACCAGTTTTTGTTGGCCGCCGGAAAGCTGCAATGCCTTGCGGCCTGAAAATGCGTCGACCTCTGGAATCATTCTGTATACGTCCGCCAATCGCGCGCGGGGATCCGCGACACCCGCGGACCAGGCCGGAATCAGCACGTTTTCCTCAACGGTGAGCGACGGCACCAAGCGGCGGTCTTCCGGCATGTAGCCGATGCCGTTGCGTGCGCGCTGGTGAACCGGCATTTTTCCGAGCGCAGAACCGTCGAAGCTGATGCTCCCCTGGAGCGCAGGCAGGATGCCCATTACGGAGCGCATCAGCGTGGTCTTGCCGGCGCCATTGCGACCGATGAGACCCACGAATTTCCCGGTCGGCACATCCATGCTCACGCCGCGCAGGATGCCCACCGATGCGATGGAGACGTCGAGGCCGTCAATGCGCAGCATGATGTTCCCCGGGCGCGGTGTATTGAGTTTCGCCGGTAACGTATTTGCGGACTTCTGTGTCGCTCAGCACGGCGGCAGGCAGACCGTCGGCAATGATGCGTCCTTCATAGAAGGCCAGCACCCGTTCCGTATAGCGGGTGACGATGTCCATGTCGTGCTCGACAAACAGCACCGTCACCTTCTGCGCGCGCACCGCCTCCATCACCATGTCCATCAGGGCGAATTTCTCGTCGGCTGATACGCCGGACGTTGGCTCATCGAGCAGCAGGATCTTGGGTTTTACCGCCATCGCCATCGCGATATCGAGCAATTTACGACTGCCTTCGGGCAGTACGCCGGCGAGCTTGTCGCGATAGTCGGTCAGTCGGAATTGCTCGAGCATGCCGTCGACCGCCTCGCCCGGCGTACCGACGTGGTGGCTGGCGCCGGCCCATTTCTTTCCTCCCGACACGACAATCCCGATGCCGACCAGCAGGTTGTCGTATACCGACAGAGAATTGAACAGTTGCGGAATCTGG
This sequence comes from Betaproteobacteria bacterium, assembly GCA_031382195.1. Lineage (GTDB taxonomy): Bacteria > Pseudomonadota > Gammaproteobacteria > Burkholderiales > JACQAP01 > JACQAP01. Next base: position 1,474 of record JANMYN010000298.1, on the reverse strand, counting down.
AACGAGCGGCAAATCCCCAATCGCGTGATCTGACGCGGACTGAGCGCCGTGATGTCGCGGCCGCCGAAATGGATGCTGCCGGCGCTGGGCTTGAGGTAACCCGTCACCATGTTGATGAACGTCGTCTTGCCGGCACCATTGCTGCCGATCAGTCCGATTACGGCATCTTGCTCGACCGCGACATTGATGTCCTTGGCGGCTGTCACTGCGCCAAAACTCTTGTTCAATCCCTTCGCTTCAAGAACGAAAGCCATGTCAGGTCACTTTGCGCATGCGGGTGAACAGCGACCACAGCCCGCCGGGGAGGAACATGATCACGACCAGCATGGTGATCCCAAGCGCCATCTGCCAGGTGTTCGGTGAATACTCATAAGCAAAGCTGCGGATGGTCTCGAAGATGAACGCGCCGAGCAGAGGGGCGAGCACGCTGCCGGTGCCGGACAGAATGCCGACGAAGACGAACTCACCGGAGGTCGTCCAGTACGCCATCTCGGGATCGATGTGACCCACGGCAATCGCGGCGAGTGCGCCGCCGATACCGGCCATCACCGCGGAAATCATGTAATTCACATGAATGACATTGCGCACGGATGCGCCCATGTACTCGACGCGCAACTCGTTGTCGCGGATTGCCTCGGCAAGCCGGCCCATGTGGGACTTCAGATACTTGTGCATGAAGACGCCGGATAAAAAGGCGAATGTCACCGTCAGCGCATAGCGTACGTAACGCTCGTAGGAGGTTCCCGCGACCGTAATGCCGGCAATCTTGGACGCCGTAATATTGAATCCGTCGCTCGAACCCAGCGACGAAGTCTTGACCAGCAAGCCGTACAAGAGCATCGACAATGCCAGCGACAGCATGGCGAAAAAAATGTCTCGGTATTTTCGCAGCAGGAATCCGAACACGGCCGAAGCCACGGCGGTGACGATCATGGCGGCGACCAGCATCAGGGCCATGTCCGATATTTTGAATACTTGGTCGAGCGTACCGGCCGCGTAGGCGCCAAGACAGTAATACAGGCCATGACCGAACGAGACTACCCCGGTGCGCATCAGCAGCATCATGCCGAGCACGACGATGCCATAGCACAACGACACGTTGATCAGAAACATCGACCAGCGCGGTATGAACGGGCCGATCGCGAGAAGAATGACCAATCCCGCGATGAGGATGGGGAAAGTCGGGTCGCGCTTCATATCTTGCGCGCTTCCTGTGCGCTGAACAGACCCTTGGGCCGCACGATGAGCACGATCGCCATGACCAGATAAATGCTGAACAGGTCGAGTTCCGGCCGGTAATGAACGGCGGCCGAGCGCACGACACCGACGAGTATGGCGGCGAGCGCCGCTCCCGGCAGGCTGCCCAGGCCACCGATTACCACAACGGCGAATGCGAGCACGATGGTCTCCGCGCCGATGCCCGGTTGCACCGAAATCATGGGTGCCGTCAGCGCGCCGCCCAGTGCACCGAGCA
>JANMYN010000264.1:0-2776 GCA_031382195.1 Betaproteobacteria bacterium | reverse complement strand
TGCGGCAGCCTCGATTTCCGCGATCTTGTAGCGGTCGATGATTTTCTTGTAGCCGGCGAAGTACAGCACGCGCGAGCCGGCGGCGCGCAAGGCCTGGCCAATCGAAAACAGCACGGCATTGCCCAATCCGCCGCCGACCAGCGTCACGGTCTCGTCTGCGTGGATCTCGGTCGGGGACCCCGTAGGCCCCATGAGGATCACGGGTTCGCCTGGCTTGAGCAGGGCGCACAGCTCCGAAGACCCGCCCATTTCCAGCACGATGGTGGAGACCAGGCCCTTGTCGCGATCGACCCAGGCGCCGGTCAGCGCCAGGCCTTCCATCGCCATGCGTGTGCTGTCCGCAGTTTTGGCCAACGATTCGAAATTCTGCAGCCGGTAGAACTGTCCGGGGCGGAATTTCCTGGCGGCTTGCGGCGCCCGCACGACGACTTCGACGATGGTCGGGGTAAGGCGGATGACTTCATGCACGGTGGCGCGTAGTTCGCCATTGAGTCGGGCGAAGAAGTCGGCATCGTTGCCGGAATAGGCGGGTTGTATTTTGGCGAGTACGCGGCTCACCGACGGATAACCTTGCTTTGCACCCCCCATGGCTTTGACCACATTGCCGAAGAAAGAAGGGTGCAGGTCGCCGAAGAAGCTGACGAAGCGCCCATCCGGACGCCGCGACAGCAACACTTGTGGGGTAGCCGGCTTGGCGCTCTTCTCCGGCTTGACCTGATCGCCGTTTTCGTCGCATGCCTGAAAATAGCGGCCGTCGAGATGAAAGTTGTGCGCATCCTCGCGGGCCAGCACGGTGTTGGGCTGCGTGCCAGCGGCAACCAGCACGGTCCGCGCCGGCAGCGTGACGGTAATGGTCTCGGTGGTGGCGTCGTCTCGTGCCGTTTTGCTCGTAACCGTGAGACCGCTCGCATAACCGAACTCGTCCACTTCGACGGCAGCGGGAGTCAGGTTCTCGGCAAAGCGGATACCCTCTTCCAGCGCTTTTTCGATTTCTTCATGGTTGAGCGTGTACGCGGGACTATCGATCAGGCGCTTGCGATAGGCAATGGTGACTCCGCCCCAGGACTGCAGCATTTCCAGCAGGTGCGGCTCCCGGCCTTCCCCGGCCGCCCTGGCGCGCTCTGCACGCAGTAACCGTGCGTGGTTCAGCCACTGGTCGGCGATGATTGTCTCGGACGCGTTCCATGAGCCGCGCACATTGTCCTCGCCGCGCTCGGTGGACAAGGTATCGTAGCGCCGCAGGAATTTCTCGACTTGCAACGGGTAATAGGCCAGCGACTCGGTAGCGGTGTCCACGGCGGTAAGGCCGCCGCCGATCACGACGACAGGCAACCGCAGTTGCATGTTGGCGATCGAATCGATCTTGGCCGCGCCGGTCAGTTGCAACGCCATCAGGAAATCCGACGCGGTGCGTACCCCGGGCGCCAGGCCGTTGGGAATGTCGAGCACGGTCGGGCGGCCGGCGCCGGCGGCCAGCACGACGTGATCGAATCCCAGCGAAAAAGCGTCGTCGACTTCCAACGTGCCGCCGAAGCGCACCCCGCCGAACAAGGCGAATTCCTCGCGGCGCTGCAACAGCAGGCGGATCAGCTTCAGAAAATTCTTGTCCCAGCGCACGGTAATGCCGTACTCGGCGACGCCCCCGAAGCCGGCCATGATGCGGTCGTCCAGGGATTCATACACGGACTCGACGTCATAGATGGGCTCAAAGTAGACGCGGGTTCCCGCGGCGTCGACTCCGGTAAGCTGTGCCGGCAGCGGTTCGATCTTCAGTCCGTCCACTCCAACCACGGTATGGCCGTCGTTCATAAGGTGATGGGCGACGGTGAAACCGGCGGGGCCCAGCCCCGCAATCAGTACGCGACGGCCGCTCGCCGCGCGCGGGAACGGCCGCTTGAGGTCGAGCGGATTCCAGCGAGTGAGCAACGAGTAGATCTCGAAGCCCCAGGGCAGTTCCAGCACGTCCTTGAGCGTGCGCGTCTCCGCCTGTGGGATGTTGACCGGTTCCTGCTTCTGGTAGATGCAGGATTTCATGCAGTCATTGCAGATGCGATGGCCGGTCGCAGCGACCATCGGATTGTCCAGCGTGATCATCGCCAGTGCGCCGAGGGCCACGCCTTCGGTCTTCAATTTCTGGAATTCGGAGATGCGTTCCTCCAGCGGGCAACCCGCAAGCGGCACGCCGAACAAGGTCTTCTTGAATGCCTGCCGCGCCTCCGCAGACGTGGCCTTCTCCTTCAATCCGTGCGAGCAGGAATCCTTTTCCTGCTCATGGCACCAGATGCAGTAGTTGGTTTCGTTCAGGGCGCCGACCAGGTCGGTGCCGGAATCGGTGAGCGCGAATCCGTGGCGCCGGCGTGTGTGGGACAACGCATGCACGGTAACGCCATTCTCGTTGTGCGTTTCGACCGGCACCAGGCGCTGGAAGTCGAGCTTCTTCGGCGCCTTGAACAGCACACCCTCATGGTGCCTGTGCTGTCCCTCATGCGTATGCACCGCCCAGGCTGCATAGCGTAGCGCCGCGTCGAGCTTGTCCGCGTTGCCGGCTTCGTCTTTCAACCAGGTGGTCACGTTGCGTGCGAACTCCAGTTCGCTGAAGCCGGCGCCAAACCAGGCGGCGAGTCGCGTTTCCAGTTTGGCGCCGTCGAACTCGGCAGCCGCATCGGATTTGTAGGCGTTGACGGCCTTGCGCTGCACGAACAGCCGCTTGCAGGAATACAGCGGAGCAAGTTCGAAATGACGCGCGGACAGTGCCCCAACCTCGGTTTCGATACCG
>JANMYN010000236.1:0-4233 GCA_031382195.1 Betaproteobacteria bacterium | reverse complement strand
CTTCACCGAGTTGTCGGCCGGTCCGGGACGCGACTACTTTCGCCCGAACGTCTGGCCCAACACGCCGGACATCCTGCACGAACAGATGCAGCGCGGCGAACCCGCCACATACATGGCGCGCCTGGTGCTTGCTGCCACGCTGGCGGCCAACTACGGCATCTACGGCCCGGCGTACGAACTGCTAGAGCATGTGCCGAGGGAACCCGGCAGCGAAGAGTACTGCGACTCCGAAAAATATCAGTTGCGCACCTGGAATCACGACGACCCGGCAAGCCTTGCGCCCTTCATTGCACGCGTGAACCAGATTCGCCGCGACAACCCGGCGCTACATGGTGATCGGGGCCTGCGTTTCCTCACAGTCGACAACGACCAGCTCCTGGCTTACGCGAAGACTTCGGAAGACGGCAGTAACGTAGTGGTCACCGTGGTGAACCTGGACCCGTACAACGTCCAGTCGGGTTGGGTGAATCTGGAGCCCGCGTCGATCGGGGTCGACGCTTCGCACTCGTTTCAGATGCACGACGTGCTGAGCAATCAGCGCTTCCTCTGGCAGGGAGCGCATCACTTCATCCGGGTTGATCCGCACAGCGTGCCGGCGCACATTTTCGTCGTGCGCCGGCGTAGTCGCGACGAACGCGACTTTGACTATTTCATTTGAGCCTGACTCACCATGAATGCGACTGTGCCAAACCTCGTCCAAGAGCCCGTAGAGATCGACAGCAGCGATGATCCGCTGTGGTACCGCGACGCGGTCATTTACCAAATTAACGTCAAGGCTTTTTTCGACTCCAACGATGACGGCGTAGGCGATTTCAAAGGCGTAACGGCCAAGCTCGACTACGTCAAGGACTTGGGCGTCAACACCATCTGGCTGATGCCCTTCTATCCGTCGCCGCTGCGCGATGACGGTTACGATATTTCCGAATACGAGGACGTGCACGCGCAGTACGGTTCGCTGGACGACTTTCGCGAGTTGCTGTCGGCGGCGCACAAGCGCGGCCTGCGTGTCATCACCGAACTGGTCATCAACCACACGTCGAACGAGCACCCGTGGTTCCAGGCAGCGCGCAAGGCGCCGCCTGGTTCGCCCGAGCGCGATTTCTACGTCTGGAGCGACACGGATCAGTTGTACCAGGGCACGCGCATCATCTTCACGGACACGGAGACCTCCAACTGGACCTGGGACCCGGTGGCGAAAGCCTTCTTCTGGCACCGCTTTTTCAGCCACCAGCCCGATCTCAATTTCGACAATCCGAAGGTGCTGGAAGCGGTCTTCAAGACGATGCGTTTCTGGCTCGACATGGGTGTCGACGGATTCCGCCTCGACGCCATTCCCTACCTGGTCGAGCGCGACGGCACCAGCAACGAAAACCTGCCCGAGACCCACGCGGTGATCAAAAAGCTGCGCGCGGCCATTGATGCAAAATACAAGAACCGCTTCCTGCTGGCCGAGGCCAACATGTGGCCCGAGGATGTGCGCGAGTATTTCGGCGATGGGGACGAGTGCCACATGGCCTATCACTTCCCCTTGATGCCGCGCATGTATATGGCCATCGCGCAGGAGGACCGGCACCCGATCGTCGAGATCATGCAGCAGACGCCGGAGATCCCCGAGGGCTGCCAGTGGGCCATCTTTCTGCGCAATCACGATGAGCTGACCCTTGAGATGGTCACCAGCAAGGAACGCGACTACATGTATCGCATGTACGCGGCCGACCGGCGTGCAAGGATTAATCTCGGCATTCGGCGCCGCCTCGCACCCCTGATGGAGAACGACGTGGACCGCGTCAAGCTGATGAACGCAATGCTGCTGTCCATGCCGGGCTCGCCCATCATCTACTACGGTGACGAAATCGGCATGGGCGACAACGTATTCGTCGGCGACCGCAATGGCGTGCGCACGCCGATGCAGTGGAGCCCCGACCGCAACGCCGGGTTCTCGCGCGCCGACCCGCAACACCTGTACCTGCAGCCAATCATCGGCGCGATGTACGGTTACGAGGCGCTCAACGTCGAGGCGCAGGTGCGCGACGGCAGTTCGCTGCTGAACTGGACCAAGCGCATGCTCGCGGTGCGCAAGACCAGCCACGCCTTCGGCCGCGGCAAGCGCAGCTTCCTCAAGCCCGGCAACAGAAAGATCCTGGCTTACCTGAGCGAGTACGAGGGCGACACCATCCTGGCCGTGTTCAATCTGTCGCGTGCGGCCCAGCCGGTGGAGTTAAACCTGTCTGCCTACAAGGGCCGCATACCGGTCGAGATGCTGGGCCGCACCTCGTTCCCGCCGATCGGGCAACTGCCCTATCTGCTGACGCTGCCCTCGCACGGCTTCTACTGGTTCCGGCTCGCAGCCGACGCTGAAGTTCCAAGCTGGCACCAGGAGGGCGTGGCGCTGCAGGACCGTCCGACGCTGGTGCTATTCGACGGCTGGACCAGTTTCTTCCGCGAGCGTGTGATGCCGTGGCGCATGGGCATGGCCGATCGCATGCGCGCCCAGTTCGAAACCGACACGCTGCCGCGTCACATCGAAATCCAGCGCTGGTATGCGACCAAGGGCACTGCCATCGAGCGCGCCCGCCTGGTCGACCACGCTGTCTGGGATGCCGGCGAGTTCAGCTGGATGCTGCCTATCCTGCAACTGGACGGGCCGGCCGAAGAATCAACGTATTTCATGCCGCTCGCCATGGCGTGGGAAGACCGCGACGAAGAGCGCATCAACCGTCTCGCGCCTGCGGCCCTTGCCAAGATCCGCCAGCAGGCCAACGTGGGCATTCTGGGCGATGCCTTTTACGACGAAGTCTTTTGCCGTGCCATGGTGCAGGCCATCGGCACCGGCAAGCAAATCGCCACCGCGGCCGGACGCCTGCAGTTCAAGGCCACCACGGCGTTCGAAAACCTCGCGCCCGAAATCTCCACGCTGGCCGTGTCGCATCCGAGCGCGATGAGCAGCAACACCGTCGTGACGCTCGGCGAAAAGCTGTTCCTCAAAGGCTACCGCCGCCTGCGCGAAGGGCTGAATCCGGAACTGGATATGGGGCGCTTTCTGACCGAGGTCGTGCGCTACCCGCACTGCGTGCCGGTGCTGGGCGCGCTCGAATACTTCGGGGAAGACAAACGGGTCCTGACGCTCGCCATGGTGCAAGGCTACGTGTCCAATCAGGGCGACGGCTGGGGCTATACCCTGGGCTACGTCGAGCGTTTCCTAGAAGAACTGCGCACCTCGGGCGGCAAAGCGCTCGCGGGGGCGGCAGCGCGCGAAGCGCATGGTGGTTTCCTGGCGCTGGTCGCCACGCTGGGTCAGCGCACCGCGGAACTTCATCTGGCCCTGGCCACGCGCACCGGCGATGCGGCCTTCGACCCGGAGCCGCTCGCTTCCAGCGATGTCGACGCATTCAAGCAGCGGGCCGCGGGCGAAGCCGGCACGACGCTCGAACTGCTGCGCGAACGGCTGACGCAACTGCCCGCGACCGCGCAAGACGACGCACAGACCTTGCTCGGCAGACGCGACGCGTTGCTGGCACGCGTTGCGGCAGACGTCGCCTTTGCCCCGGGGGGCATCAAGACCCGTTACCACGGCGATTATCATCTGGGCCAGGTGCTGGTGACCGGCACCGATTTCGTGATCATCGATTTCGAGGGCGAACCGGCGCGCAGCTTCAATGAACGCCGCGCCAAGAGTTCGCCCCTGCGCGACGTGGCCGGCATGCTGCGATCGTTCAACTACGCACGCTGGTCAGCGCTGCGGCACGTTGCCCAGAATGCGGAGGAGTTCGATCGGCTCGAGCCGATCGCGCGCGAATGGGAACTCGCCACCCGCGAGGCGTTTCTATCGGCTTATGCGGATACCGTGGGCTCGGCCGATTCAGCCGTACCGGTCAATGCCGGCCTGCTCGGATTATTCGAACTGGAGAAGGCGTTGTACGAACTGCGCTACGAACTCAACAATCGCGCCGACTGGGTCCAGGTACCGTTACAAGGCGTCCTTGCCCTCATTGACGCGCGCACGTCACGCTAAGACGGCCGCCCCCCGACTGCAATACCCAAACAGGAGAACGCATCATGGAAAGTCTTGGCATATACCTGGAGCCCGCGAGGGCCATTCTTGTCCAAATCGGCGCGTTCCTGCCGCGGCTGCTGATCGCCACGGTCGTGGTGATCGGCGGCTGGCTGCTCGCGAAGGTGGCGCGCTTCGCGGTGACCAGGGGATTGCGCGCGATCAATTTCAACGTATTGACG
>JANMYN010000231.1:0-2957 GCA_031382195.1 Betaproteobacteria bacterium | reverse complement strand
GCTTCCGGGAATCACCATCAACACAAGCTCTACAGGCTACTATCCGATTCGCCAAACCCAGCTGCGAAAGTTCGACGGAAGAGGGTGGGTGCAGTTAAGCGATCCTGCACATGGGCGATAAGCAACCGTCCAGCGACAAATTCGCGTCCGGGGACCCTGGAGCAAACGCCATGAACTCTTTTCCGCCCGATGCGAGTCAACCCGGTCCCAGCACACCGCCGTTCAAGTCTCGCGAAGCGATGGAGCAGCTCAATCAGGATGCGGCTCATCTTCATTTATGGATTCGGACACAGGCCAATCAGCCGGCCCAAGCCCCATGGCACCGCAACCCTGGATTGGGCCTTGTCGGAGAAACCACGAGCGGTCGCGTTGGCGCGGGGCAGTTGAAGGCCGTTGCCCATCGGTGGTCGTGGACTGAGATTGCCCCCTATCTTGATCGCATCGCTTCGATCGCGCGCTCGGCTGATGTTTCGCCTTTGGAATTCGTCGAGCGTCAGCAGCTTCTGCTTGTCAACCCAGGGTTCGGTGGGCGCCTGCAAATCAGCAACTCAATCCGATGCGCAGTCTCCATCTACAACCCGGGTGACAAGGCGCCCGTTCACGTCCATACGCCAAACGCGAGCCGGACCATCCTCTCGGAGGGCGGCGGCTATACGACGGTGGATGGCGAGCGCTGCGATACACACCGTGGCGACTTGATCCTTACGCCTAGCGGTGCTTGGCACGGCCATGGCAACGATGGATCCGAAGCCACGGTCTGGGTGGACATCCTGGATTGGCCATTGCTCGAATTCCTCGATTGCATCTGGCTCGACCGCGCAGGACCAACGGGAGAATCGACAGGGGTAACTAGCACACCGTCCGGTCCGATCCGAGAGTCGGCGAAAATGTACGGATACGGTGGGATGCTGCCTGGCTTCGCTTCGAATCGGCATGACATCGGTTGCGACTACACTCCGATGGTGCACTACCAAGGCAAGCATATTCGCGATGCGCTTCGCGGACTACGTCAGCAGACCGGGGACCCCTATGAGGGGATAACGATAAAGTTCGTCAATCCCACGACCGGCGGCCCTATCTTTCCAACTTTGGACTACTCGGCAATCCTGCTCAGGCCAGGGGAAGAGACGCAGCCCAAACGGGAAACTTCAAGCACGCTGTTCATTGTGATGGAAGGACATGGTACTACCGAGGTAGGAGGGAAGGCGTTCAACTGGGAGGTCAACGACATTCTCGTTTCGCCCAACTTTTTGTGGCGGAAGCATATCAACCGTGGCGACACGGACGCCATTCTGTACGCCGTCTCTGATCGAACTCTTATGCAAAAAATCGGGCAGTATCGCGCTCAGGGCCGGCTCTCGGATGGAGGAGTTGTCGACGTTTCTAGCTAGGATAGTCGGGTTTGGCACGTTCAATACGATTCGAAAAGGAGCGGCGCGCCGCCGCCTTGAAGCGCGTATGGCAATTCCGGCAGTTCACTCAAAACAGTGGTTGACCGTCCGCTCTCGAGCAATTTAGCTGATTCGGGTGAATTTCCGCTTTTGGCCGTTTCCGAACATGCCTCGCTGAACGTGTTTGTCATTTTGGATTGGAACTATTGCACGTGATCCCTCAGCGCGATTTCTTGTCGCGCAGGCGCTCGCGTTTGTGATTGCGCGCAACCGGCTCGCCATTTTGGCGATTGCGTAACTCCTCTTGCCGCGCCAATGACATAAGCCGCGAGCCGCATCATCTTCATCGCCATCCTCCAGCAAGTTTCTCCGGATTAGCCAGTATCCACATCATATATGCAGGCGCGCTGACTCGATCGGCGAGGCCGTGCCGGCTCCGGGCCGCTAGCCCGCATGCCACACGCCTCTTGCCATGGTTCGCCCACAGCGTAGACTTTCCCTGGTCCGCTATCGATTCGCGATAAGGGCTTTCGCATATGTGCGGAGTCCATGCCTTCCACTTTGGGCCGCAGAGCCCGTTCTTCCGGTACATCCTGTACCTCTGCGCAATCCGTGCAACTTGGTTTCGCCGGCAACCAGAGAGGAGGTCCCATGAAAAATCGTTTTCCTGCTGCTTTATGCCTGGCGGCGGCTCTTTTGTTGTCGGGCACGATTTGCTCTGCCGAGAACATCAAGATCGCGGTATCGGTCGGACTGAGCGGGCTGAATGCGATCTACGGCGAAGGGCAGGTCAACGCATTCAATGCCGCCGCTGAAATCGTCAATGCGCGCGGCGGCGTGCTCGGCGGAAAGAAAATTGAAATTGTGCCGATGGACAACAAGGTTACGCCGCAGGAGGCGCTGATCCAGCTCAAGCGGGCCACCGACGATGACATCCGCTTTGTCGCGTCCACGGTGTCCAGCATCGTCCACGCCCTGACCGACGCCATCAGCAAACACAACGCGCGCAATCCGGACAAGGCAGTCTTGCTGCTTAACTTCAATTCACTCGATCCTGCCCTGACCGAAGCGAAGTGCAGCTTCTGGCACTTCCGGTTCGAGCCGCATACCGACATGCAGCTCACGGCGCTGACGAAATTCATGGCTGCGCAAGCCGCTATCCAGAAGGTCTATCTGTTCAACCAGGACTACGCATTCGGACAAAGCATGAGCAAAGGATCCCGGGAACAATTGAGCGCCAGGCGCCCCGACGTTGTGATCGTCGGCGATGAATTGATTCCGCTCGCGAAGATCAAGGATTTTGCACCCTACGTCGCCAAGATCCGCGCCTCTGGAGCCGACACTGTACTCACCGGCAATTGGGGCGCAGATCTGTCGCTGCTGCTCAAAGCCAGTAACGAAATGGGGTACAAGGCGCACTACTATGCAATGTTGGCGGCGGGATTCGGCACGCCGTCGGCGATCGGTGCGGCGGGAGCGGATCGGATCAAGACGATTTATTCGTGGCACCTGAACGCGACGGATGCGAAGTGGGAACGCACGATTCTGGATTATCAGAGCAAGTAC
>JANMYN010000183.1:0-1735 GCA_031382195.1 Betaproteobacteria bacterium | reverse complement strand
AAAATTCTGAAGCAGCCGGCACCGGGAACTGCGCCAGCCATTTTTTTTGCTATTGTTGAATTCTATTCAACCCAAATACCGACTCACACGCATTGTGTCCGATGCGCCAACAGAGGTAAAGATGACCGAGATTGCCGCCCTTCCCCAGACTGTCCTGCCGCCCGGCATACGTTCCCGTTTCGTGAAAAACGTCAACGGCCTGCGCATGCACATCCTGGAAGCGGGTTTCGAGACTGGCTCCGAAAAAAAAACAGCCCGCCCCCTCGTGCTTTTGCTTCACGGCTTCCCCGAACTCGCCTATAGCTGGAGAAAAGTCATGCTGCCGCTCACCGCAGCGGGCTACCGCGTCGTCGCGCCGGACCAGCGCGGATACGGGCGCACCACCGGTTGGGACCGCAACTACGACGGCGATGTCGCCTCCTTCCGCACGCTCAACCTCGTACGCGACGTGATGGCACTGGTCTGCGCGCTGGGGTATCGGTCCGTGGCAGGGGTGTTTGGCCACGATGCCGGCTCCTACGTCGCGGCCTGGAGTGCGCTGATCCGGCCGGATATTTTCCGCTCCGTCGCCATGATGAGCGGCCCGTTCGCCGGCGCGCCGGCGCTGCCGCTCGGCACGGACGATGAAGGCTCGACGAAATATGACGGTTCGGCGCAAGCGGGCGCGGCGCGCATTCACGATGACCTCGCCGCGCTGAAGCGCCCGCGCAAGCACTACCAGTGGTACTACTCGACGCGTCCCGCCAACGACAACATGTGGAAATGCCCGCAAGGCGTCCACGCATTCATGCGCGCCTACTACCACCACAAGAGTGCGGACTGGAAGCAGAACCAGCCTTTTCCATTGAAGTCCTGGACGGCGACCGAGCTGGAGAAAATGCCGACCTACTACATCATGGATCTGAACGAAGGCATGGCCGAGACGGTGGCAAAGGAGATGCCGACCTCGGCCGAGATTGCAGCGAACACATGGCTGCCCGACAACGAACTGGCCGTGTACGCCGATGAGTACGGCAGGAACGGCTATCAGGGCGGCTTGCAATGGTACCGATGCAACACCAGCGGCGCCAATGCCGCCGAACTCCAGCTTTTCTCCGGCCGCACCATCGACGTGCCGTCCTGCTTCATCGCGGGAAAAAGCGACTGGGGAATCTACCAGCGGCCCGGCGGCGACATCATCAAGATGCAGAAGGACGCAGTCACGAACATGCTGGGCTGCCATCTGGTGGAGGGCGCGGGGCACTGGGTGCAGCAGGAACAGCCGGAGAAAGTGAGTGCGCTGCTGGTGAATTTTCTAAAGCAGCAGCGCCGGTAAGTTTTGTTCTGCTTAGAACAAACTTTTCGTCGCTGAACAAAGCCCGCCAGGCATCTGAATCTTTCCGATATCGAAATTCCTTAATGGAAGACTGAAAGGCTTACGCCGGTCCGACCCGGTTTGGTTTCGCCGAGATCAATCCGGGCTCACCAGGTATTGCGAAGTTCACGCAGCTTCAAGAACACCGTGCGTTGGTCAGGCTTCTCAGGCAATTCTGGAAAAGTTTCGCGCAATGTCGCGATCAGCGTAGGGCTCTGCAGGCGAAAGAATGTATTGATCTGCCGCTCGACTTCGAGCGTTGAGATATACGCACTATTGGGGTCTTGATCCGTCAGCTTGTCGAGCATCTCGCGGGCGTTCTTGTTGTCGGGCTCGCGATTCAACGTGAATCGCAAATTGTTCTCTATGTAATCGTGTCCC
>JANMYN010000175.1:0-1581 GCA_031382195.1 Betaproteobacteria bacterium | reverse complement strand
GCGGCGATGTGACTGCCGCAGAAACAAGGGACTAGGGGCGAGGGAAAAGCAATGGCTAAATTCAAAATCGGTATTTCCCGCGACGCGATTACCGCGAACGGCACGATATTCGGTGAAGAAGCGTTCAAGGTTTTGGAGGATCCGGCGGTCGAATGGGAATTCCTGCCGGACAAAGTGGCGGAATTGCCGCCGGAATACGGCGATACCTACGACGCAATCTGTCTGATGTCGGCGAAGGTCACACGCAAGACCTTGTCGGGCGCCAAGCGCAAGGTCAAGCTCATCGCCCGCTTCGGCGTCGGCTATGACGCGGTCGATGTGCCGGCATGCACTGAAAACGGCGTCTTGCTGACTATCACGCCAGACGGCGTGCGCCGGCCGGTGGCAGCCAGCGTGATCGGATTCGTGCTGGCGCTCGCGCATCGCATGTTCCTCAAGGACAGGTTGACGCGCGAAGGCCGTTGGGCCGAAAAAGGCAACTATCTCGGCAGCGGATTGATGGGGCGCACGCTTGGGGTAATCGGCGTCGGCAATATTGGCAAGGAAATATTCAAACTTGCGCAGCCGTTCGGCATGAAGCTGTTGGGTTGCGATCCGAATGTTGCGCAATCTTCGGTCGCATCGCTCGGCGTGAACATGGTCGACAAGGACACGTTGCTCAGACAGTCGGATTACATTTCGGTCAATACGCTGCTCGATGACAAGACCCGGGGACTCATTGGCGCACGGGAGTTTGCACTGATGAAGCCCAGTGCGTATTTCATCAACACTGCGCGCGGACCGGTGGTCGTCGAGTCCGCGCTGATCGATGCGCTGAAGAACAATCGCATCGCCGGCGCCGCGATAGACGTGTTCGAGCAGGAGCCCGTGTCGCCCGACAATCCGTTGCTGAAGATGGACAACGTGATCGTCGCCCCGCATGCTATCTGCCATACCGACGAATGCATGAGCCTCCTCGGACAAAGTGCGTTCAAGGCAGCGGTGGATCTGGCGCACGGCCGCAAGCCGCATTTGATCGTCGACACCGAGGTGTTGCGGCATCCGGCGTGGGTCGGGAAGTTTCATGCGTAGCATGGAACTTCAGATGCGAGGGACGAGGTACGAGGTGCGAGAGAAAGCTCGAGGCACTTACTCGAACCTCGTACCTCGACCCTCGGCCCTTTTCAGTTTTGTCACGGAGCGACAATGAGAACAAATCCCGTCAAGCAGAAACTCCTCGCGGGTCAGCCCGTTTTCGGTGCCTTCGGCTGGGAATTCCTGGTGCCAGGCCTGCCACAGATCGTGAAGTCGTGCGGCGCGGAATTCCTGCTGATCGACATGGAGCACGCCGGAACCAGCTACGAAACGCTCAAGGAACAGGCGGCCCTGTGCCGCGGGCTCGATCTTGTGCCGATGGCGAGGGTGCCCGCAAACCAGTATCACTACATTTCGCGGGCCCTGGATCTCGGCGTCATGGGCATCATGGCGCCGATGGTCGGTTCCGCCGAAGAAGCGCGGCACATCGTTTCGTGTACGCGTTATCCGCCGGCCGGACGGCGTGGCGCCGCGTTCGGCTTTGCCTCGGACGATTACATCGGTGGC
>JANMYN010000135.1:0-8523 GCA_031382195.1 Betaproteobacteria bacterium | reverse complement strand
ACGACAGTTCAGAATATGCGGTTATTCGCGCCGGCTATTTGCCGTACTGAGAGTCCAGAAAATCGAAACTCTACTGGATATACGCCTGTGCAATGGGAGCGCCAATCTAATAGATCATCTTGTTGACGGAACTTTCCCAGCCCTTGCGGTCCAGGATCGGCGTATTCATTGGAATGTAATCGAGGCTGTGGCACATCGAGCAATTGGCCGTCACCAGCTCTTTGCCATTGGCATCCTTCAAGCGAAAATCGCCTTCTCCGGCGAAAGCGGGAAGCAAGGAAAGCAGCGCGAATATCAGCAGTATTCTCATGTGAGCCCCTAGATCGCTTCGATCTCGACGCGCTGGACCACGTTGTTGTGGTAACCGGCGGGATTGAAAATAAGCTCGAATGTCTGCGTCGCGCCGGCGCGATTGGCGGCCCTCGCCAATACCGAATGCCGGCCCGAACGCGCCGGCGTAAAGCGGTGTGACCATTGGCGCCAAGAATAGCGACCGAGATCCGCACCCAGTTGCGCGGTCTGCCAGATTTTTCCTTCGTCGTCCGACACCTCCACCGTGGCGATGCCATAACCGCCATCCCACGCGACGCCGGCAACCGTGACGGCTTCCCCGGTACGGACTTTTACACCATTTTCGGGACTGGTGATCAGCGAGTTGACCACCATTTCTGTGATCGGCGTATTGACGTCGGTCTCCTGGCTGACGAAACGATCAATGACGGGGAATTTACCCTTAGGAATCCGATAGGCCGGATTCATCCAGAAGCCCTTGAAGGGCTGCGAAACCGCGCCGATGGACGTCACATGCTTCATCCAGTATGTGGCGGTCCAGCCCGGTACCACGATACGCGCAGGATATCCGTTCCAATGCGGCAATTTTTCGCCATTCATCGCGAATGCCACCAGCGTGTTCTCGTCCATCGCCTTCCAGACCGGAATGCTCTTTACGAAGTCCGGTGTCTTGTCGATTACGGGGCCATCCGCGCCTCCCAGCACGATTTCAACCGCGTCTTTCTTCAGGCCCGCCTTGTTCAGCAGGTCGCGCATGCGCACACCGCGCCATTTCGCATTGCCGATCGCGCCGTGGCCCCATTGCACCCCCGGCACATGTGGTTGCGAAAAACCGCGCCGGTTGCCCGAGCACATGCACACGGCAGCCACTTCGACCGTATCGAAGTCACGCGTCAGATTCTCGTAGGTAAGCTCAAGTGGTTTTTCGAGGGATTCCCCCGCGATAGAGAGCTTCCATTGCGTAACGTCGACGTCCGGAATGGCAGCCAGGTGATAACGCACAAAAAATGCATTGTTCGCGGTAAATGCTTCGTTGAAATAAGCAACGGGGGTTTCGAAATTCGGTGGACGGAAGGACTTCTTTATCAGCGGCAGCTTGCCGGGCAGACTGCCCATTTGTGCCGACTCGAGGGTGCCCGAGGGCAAGGAATTATTTGCGGCATCGGCGACATCGACCCAGCGCGCCCCCCCGGCGAGCAGCAGCCCGCCCGCGGAGACTTTCAGAAAATCCCGTCTGGTTTTCATTGTTGCTCCGGTCTGCCTTATATCGCGGAAGCGTCAAAACAGCACGCCGCTCTGCCCGCGTGGATCGCTGGCGGCTTCGATGCGTCCGGTTTTCTTGTCGATGAACACCACCTGCATGTTACCCCACTTGCGCCGGCCGACTTCCACAGCGTGCCCCTTGGCTTTCAGCGCAACGATCCATTGGTCCGAAAAACCGCCCGGCTCGATTTCGATACGGTCCGGCAAATACTGGTGATGCAAGCGCGGCGCCGCTACTAAGTTGGCAAGATCAATTTGCCGCTGATCGACATAATCGAGAATCGCCTCCAGGACCATCGAAATGATGCGTGACCCGCCGGGCGTGCCCAGCACAAGTATGCCGCGATCATCCTCCACAAAAGTCGGAGACATGGACGACAGCGGCCGCTTGCCGGGCTCGACGGCATTGGCCCGGCCCCCAACCAGCTTGTACAGATTGGGCGCACCGGGCGCGAGAACGAAGTCGTCCATGTGGTTGTTCAGCAACACCCCGGTTTCACCCGCGACGAACCCGGATCCGAACGGCGCGTTCACCGACAGGGTCGCCGCGACCCGGTTGCCATCCGCATCGATGATCGAGAAATGCGTGGTATCACGACCTTCCTCAGCAGCGCCCGACGCTTGCGCAAGGTCATCGCTCGGCGTGGCCCGTGCGGGATCAATCGATGCACCGCGGCGGCGCGCATAGTCGCGCGATGTCAGCTTCGCCACTGGAACGGCAAAGAAATCCGGGTCACCCATATAGCGGGCGCGATCATGGTAGCCGCGGCGCATCGCCTCGACCGTGTAGTGCGCGCGATCGGTTGCCGACAGGTGGGCCATGTTCACAGATTCCAGGATGAACAGACTCTGCGCCAGCACGAGTCCTCCCGAAGACGGCAGCGGCGCGGTCGTGATCTTCGTGCCACGATAGGTAAATTTGATCGGTGTGCGCTCGATCACGCGGTAGTTCTCCAGGTCGGACAGTTCCCACAGGCCGCCTGCCGACTCGACACTCTGTGCGAGCTTGCGCGCAAAATCTCCGTGATAAAAAGCGTGAGCACCCTGATCGGCCAGCATGCGCAGCGTGCGCGCCAGTTGCGGCTGAACTACGACGAAACCGGCCGCGACCGCCTTTCCGTCATCGAGAAAACTTCGGGCGGCCTCGCTGTTGTTCTTCAACAGCGCTTCGCGCATCGCACTCGCCGACGCATAGCGCGCGTCCGCCGGGAATCCCTGGTCTGCCAGACGGATCGCCGGTGCCAGCGAACGTGCCAGCGCTAGCTTGCCGTAGCGGCCGGCAACCCAATCCAGTGCGGCGGGCTCGCCTGGAATACCCGCTGCGGTCGGTCCCTCGCGTGCAGCCTTTTGTTTCGCTTTGCCATTCTCGTCGACGAAGAATTCACGCGTAGCCCTCGAGGGCGCCGTTTCGCGCGCATCGATGAACACTTCGAATTGATCGGAAGCCCGGTGCAGCAGGAAGAATCCGCCGCCGCCTATCCCCGATGCAAAAGGCTCGACGACCGCAAGCGCGGCGGCGACCGCCACCGCGGCGTCGAAGGCGTTGCCGCCGGAACTCAGAATTTCGCATCCAGCTTTTGTCGCCAGCGGATGTGCAGAAGCAATCCCGCACTCTTGCGCCGTTGCCGGACGCAATACGGCTGCCGCAACGAGCGCGAGGACGAGAAAAAATCGAATGAATATCCGGATCGTTTTCATGGAGTCATTGTACGAGAGTCCCGCAAAATACCGCTTCCTGCTTTACTTGGGACCCAAGGCAAACTCTTTCAGCACGAAGGGACACGCGTTTCTCTTTACGCCTCTATCGGCTTCTTAACGCGAAACCATGCAGCATACAGCGCAGGCACGAATAGCAGCGTGAGTATGGTCGCCGAAATCAGGCCGCCCATGATGGCCACCGCCATCGGTCCCCAGAAATTGCTGCGCGACAGCGGAATCATCGCCAGGGCGGCGGCTAGCGCGGTCAGTACGATCGGCCGGAAGCGCCGCACGGTAGCATCGACAATCGCATCCCATTGCGGGCGCCCGGCCTTGATGTCCTGCTCAATCTGGTCCACCAGAATCACCGAGTTGCGCATGATCATGCCGAACAGCGCGATAACGCCCAGATTGGCGACGAAACCAAACGGCACGTTCCACGTCAGCAGGATAATAACCACGCCAATCAGTCCGAGCGGCGCGGTTAGCAGCACCATGATGGTTTTCTGGAAACTCTGCAGCTGGATCATCAGCAGCGTGAGCACGGCTACCAGCATGAACGGCATCACGGCAATGATCGAATTTTCGCCCTTCGCGCTCTCTTCGATGGCGCCCGCCATCTCAATTCGATAATGCTCAGGCAACCTGGCGCGAAGCGCATCGAGCTTTGGGTCGATCTGTTTGGATACCACCGGCGCCTGCACGTCGCCGCGGATATCTGCGCTTACCGTGACCGTGGGTTGGCGGTTGCGGCGCCAGATGATGCCCTCTTCGAAGCCGTATTCAATTTTTGCGATTTGCCCCAGCGGAATCCATTTTCCCGACTGCGTTGGCACATTGATCTCCGACAGCTTGCCGGGATCCATGCGCTCCGCGGTTTCAGCACGAGCCAGCACTTCGATCAGCTTGTCCCTCTCCCGATATTGGGTGATGCTGAATCCCGTCAGAAGGGAATTCAGCACGGTCGACAGGCCTTGCGAACTCACACCGATGACACGCGCCTTGTTCTGGTCAATCTCAAGACGGATGTTCTTGACCTGCTCGCTCCAGTCCAGATGCACGTTCTGCGAATTGGCATTCGCACGCACGATGGAAGCGACCTCCAGCGCGAACTTGCGCACCGTCGGAATGTCGTTTCCGATCACCCGAAACTGCAGCGGGTAGCCAACTGGCGGACCATTCTCCAGCCGGTTAACGCGCCCGCGCAGCACCGTAAATTCGTTTTCCAGAATGAAATTTATTCTTTCGTACAGCACTTCCCGCGCCCGGTTGTTCCTGGTAACGATCACGAACTGCGCAAAATTCGGATGCACGAGCTTCTGGTCGAGCGGCAAATAAAAGCGCGGGCTGCCGTTGCCTACATACGCGACATAGTTCAGAACTTGCGGGTCGCCCTTGAGTTTTTCTTCCAATCGCTTCACCTGCGTCTCGGTTGCCTGGAATGACGCGCCCTGCGGCAACCAGAGATCCACGATCAGCTCGGGACGGTTCGACGACGGAAAGAACTGGTTCTGAACGAAACGAAAACCGAAGATCGAAAGCGCAAATATCGCGACCGTAATAAGGATGACGGTCTTGCGATAGTTCACGCACCAGTCCACCAGCGCCCGGAAGCGCCGGTAGAACGGGCTCGCATAAACGTCGCCCCGATGAGAGGGCACGGGTGCGGGAATCAGGCGCGGAATCCACCGATGCAGTGGCGCGTGCAGGAAACGCCGGAACAGAGACGGTGACGGTGAATCGTGCCTAAAGTCGGGCAACAGCTTGTAGCCCAGGTAGGGCGTGAACAGGACCGCCACCACCCACGACACGATCAAGGCGATGGTCACCACAGCGAAAATGGAAAAGGTGTATTCGCCCGCGGATGACTTGGCAAATCCCACCGGGGTAAACGCCGCCGCGGTGATCAGCGTGCCTGTGAGCATCGGGAATGCGGTCGAGGTGTAGGCGAAGCTGGCGGCCTTTGCCCGCTCCATGCCCTGCTCCATCTTGGTGGCCATCATCTCCACTGAGATGATGGCATCATCCACCAGCAGTCCGAGCGAAATAATCAGTGCGCCCAGTGAAATGCGCTGCAGATCGATCCCGTACAGCCTCATCATCAGGAAGGTTACGGCGAGCACCAGCGGAATGGACAGGGCCACTACCAGGCCGGTGCGGAAGCCGAGGCTGAAGAAGCTGACCGCCAGCACAATCACGACGGCCTCAAGCAGCGTCCTCATGAATTCGTCGACCGATCGCGTCACAACCTTGGGCTGATCCGAATACTGGTGCACCTCGATACCGACCGGCAGGTCGCGCTTGATGCGCGCGAACGCCTTGCTCAGATCTTCGCCCAACTGGAGGATGTCACTGCCCTTAGCCATTGACACGGCTAGCGCAATCGCCTCTTGTCCCATGTAACGGACCTTCTGCGCGGGCGGATCGACGTAACCGCGATAAACACGGGCGATGTCCCCCAGTCTGAACAAACGCCCATTGGCCTGGATGCCGATCTCGCGGATGCTTTCGACTGAATCGAAGCTGCCGGAAATACGCAAGTAAATCCGGTCCGCATGCGTATCGATCGAACCCGCCGGCGTCATCGCGTTCTGCTCGCGCAACACGTTGAAAATGGACAACGGGTCGATGCCGAGCGTCGCCAGTTTACGATGGGACGTCTCGACAAAGATTTTCTGATCCTGGTCGCCGATGGTCTCGGCCTTGGCCACCGCTGGTACGCGCAGGATTTCCTTGCGTACCTCCTCCACCTGGTCTTTCAGTTCAGCGTAGGTATAGCCGTCGCCGGTAAAAGCATAGATGTTTCCGAACACATCGCCGAATTCGTCGTTGAAAAACGGCCCCAGGGTGCCCTCCGGCAGCGTATAGCGTATGTCGCCAATTTTTTTCCTGACCTGATACCACACGCCTGCGACTTCTTTCGGTGGCGTTGAATCCTTGAGCGTAAGGAATATCGTGGTTTCGCCGGATTTGGTGTAGGAGCGCACGTTGTCCAGATAAGGCGTCTCCTGCAACTTCTTTTCCAGCCGCTCGGTGACTTGTTTTTCCATCTCCGCCGGCGACGCGCCCGGCCAGATGGCCTTGATCACCATGAGTTTGAAAGTGAACTCCGGGTCTTCCGCCTGGCCGAGTCTGAAATAGGAGAATAAACCCGCCGCGAACAGCGCGAGCATAAAAAAAAGCACCAATGCCTGGTGCTCCAACGCCCACTCGGACAAGTTCAAGCTCTTCACTTTGCCGCCTCTTTCGCCGGCTCCTCATGGACGCGGACTTTCTCGCCGGCGAACAGCTTGTGCACACCGGCGCGCACGACCTTGTCGCCCGGACTCAGGCCCGAGAGAACCATTACCTTATCCTCGACGTACTCTCCGACTTCGACCGGCACCAGCTTTACCTGACTAGTCGCCTTGTCAACGATCCAGACTGCGGCATGTCCGTTGTCCTGATAGAGCGCAGTGGCCGGCAGCATGACGGCGACGCTACGCTGCACGCCGCGCAGGTAGACATTGGCAGTCATGCCCAGTCTCATTGTTCGGTCTGCATCGAGCACGCTGATTTTGGCGGCATAGGTACGCGTGACCGGATCGGCGGAAGGGCTGACCTCGCGAACCTTGCCTTTGTAAATCTTCGCCGGATCCGCCCACAGGGAAATGGCGATCTCCCTGGAGGCGCTCAATTCCGCCAGACGATTTTCAGGAATGCTGATGACGACTTCCCGGTCATCAGTGCGCGCCAGCTTCATGATCGTCTGCCCGGCGGCGACTACCTGGCCGACTTCGACCAGAATCGCCGTGACCACGCCTGCGTAATCGGCCGAGAGTTCGGTGTAGCGTTTCTGATTTTTGGTAACGGCAAGTTGCGCCTGTGCCTGCTCCAGCCTGGCTTGCGCGACGTTGTAGGCGTTTTGCCGCCGGTCGAATTCGGCCTTGCTGATGAATTCCTTCTGATAAAGATCGGTATAGCGTTCAAGCTCGGCCTTGCTTTGCTCGAACTCCGATCGGGCCGCCGCCAGCTGCGATTGCGCGCCGCGCGTATTAAGTTCCTGGTCTTCCGGGTCGAGCCGCGCCAGCACATCGCCCTTGCTTACCAGGCCACCGACTTCCACGTTGCGCGCCACCACCTTGCCCGCCAGCCGGAAGCTCCGATTCGTCTCGTAACGGGGGCGAACTTCTCCCGAGTAGCCGACATCGCTGTTGGTGCTGCTGATCGTCGCCCGTACAACATTGACCAATCGCGGCTCCGGGACCGCCTGCGGCTTGTCGCCGCAACCGGCGCAGACCACGACCAACAACAGGCCGCAAAGAAAGGCGACCGGGGAGTTCGTGCGGACATTCAGATGCATCTTGCCGCCCGCAGAAGGAACAACGCGAAGGGCGTGTCGATACTGGTCACCGGAACTCACGACCATTACAAATTTACGGTGACCGAACGTCCGGGCTTGAGCAATGCCGCCTGCTGTGGCAGTGGACGCGCCTCGACCCGGTAGTGCAGATCCCCGGAATCGCCCACTGAAGATTCTGTCGTGGCAAAAGGAGAAATATAGGTAATTGTCGCGTGCACCGGGTAGTCGCACTGCGCGCAGATCAGCGTCACATGGCGGCCGTTCTGCAAATGCGCCGCAACAGCGAGAGGCACCTCGAAACTTACTTTGATCTTGTCGACCGGGAGAATCGACAGCACCGGCGCGCCGGCTGGTACCCAATCCCCTTTGGCGTACAGAGTTTCGGTAACCACGCCGCTGACCGGCGCACTGGCCGACTTCAGCATGAGCTTCCATTCGGCCTGCGCGACCTCGGCTTTCAGGGTTTCGATGTCTTCCGTCCCCGTGGCGGAACGTGTCCCAGCCCCACGCTCGATCTGGTCAAGGCGTTTCGCCGCATCCGCGTGTGCGGAAATTTCGCCCGCGTCGGCCTGGGAAAACAATTTCGTGCCTTCTGTCACCGTCGTGCCGCGTTTGACATTGAGCGAAGACAAGTTACCCGCCACCGGCGCCGACAGTTTGATGACCTCGCCTTCCGTTACGCCGCGAAAGGATCTCAGCTCCTCGCGTGCGCACCCGGTCGCCGCCACAATCAGCAGCACGGCAATCAGGGGTAAAACAGCGGGTATCGAACTCTTTGTCACTGCACATCTTCCCTGAGCAGGATGTTGACGTCGGCGAGGTCGGCTTCGGCCAACTTGCCCACCGCCGCCTTGAGCTTCAACTGGTTCACGATCGTGCTGTAGACCGCCTGCGCCAGGTCCCGGCGCGCGGCCGCGAGTTGCTGCTCC
>JANMYN010000101.1:0-2051 GCA_031382195.1 Betaproteobacteria bacterium | reverse complement strand
GTGTTGTATTTCGAAGGGGAAACGCATTCCAGTTTCCGGCTGGTGCGAGCAATCAAGAACCGCTTCGGCGCCGTAAACGAACTGGGCGTATTTGCAATGACCGATCGCGGCCTGCGTGGCGTGTCCAATCCGTCGGCATTGTTTCTGTCGCATCACGAGACGCAGGTGGCCGGTTCGTGCGTCATGGTTACGCAGGAGGGCAGCCGACCATTGCTCGTGGAAGTGCAGGCGCTGGTGGATGAGGCGCATGCGCCAAATCCGCGGCGGCTCAGCGTCGGTCTCGAGCAGAACCGGTTGGCGATGCTGCTCGCCGTGCTGCACCGCCATGCCGGCATTGCCGCGTTTGATCAGGATGTATTTGTGAACGCTGTCGGCGGCGTCAAAATCGACGAACCGGCGGCGGATCTGCCGGTTTTGCTCGCCATCGTGTCTTCTCTGCGAAACCGGCCCTTGCCGGAAAAGCTGGTGGCCTTCGGCGAAATCGGACTGGCCGGCGAAGTGCGTCCGGTGCAGCGCGGCCAGGAGCGGCTCAGGGAAGCGGCCAAACTCGGATTCCAGCTTGCAATTATCCCAAAGGCGAATGCGCCGAAAGCCGCCATCGAAGGGATCGAAGTGGTGAGCGTGGAGCGGGTGGAAGAAGCGGTGGCGCGAGTGCGCTGAGGCAGGGCCTCAGCGCAACAGGAGGAGTACGACTGCGGCGACCACCAGCAGAGCACTGCCGATCCAGATTAATTTCAGCGGAGCCGCCTTGATGCCGGTTAGCGGCGTATTTTGTCCGCCCATGGCTGACTGCTGCCAGGTTGCGCTGCCGGAGAACGTGGAAGGCTTGGCTGCGGCGGCGCGCTTTGCATCGGCCAGTGCTTTCAGGCGGGCGATCTTCTGCGTTTCCGAGAATTTGTCCAATTCCTTCTCAACGCCGGTCAGCGCCGCGAGCCGCATGGTGGCGTCCAGGGAATCGAAAGCCTTGGAAAGGCCAAGCCCGGGAAGGGAGGAGTCGGTCTCCGAACCTGACGTATCCGCCTGCTCAAAATCCCCTTCGGACTTGTTGTCCGCTGTGCCCAGAATGCGCGCTTGCTTGTCTCGCTGCCGCGTCAGGGGGGAGGCCGGCTCGACGAACGGCGTGTCCAGCGGATCGGCGGCTATCCTGGGCGCAGCCGACTCACCCGAGAGCACCGACAGGGCCTGGCGCAGGTCGTCAGCGAAATCTTTTGCCTTCAGGTAGCGGTCGTCCAGATTTTTGGCAAGTGCTTTTGCAGCGATGAAGTTGAGGACCTCAGGCAGCTCGGGATTGAGCGTTTTGGGGGCCGGCGGATTGAAATTCATGGTCTGGTACATCACGCCATGAATGTTGTCGGCTATAAAAGGCGAGGTGCCGGTCAGCATTTCGTAGAGCACCACGCCCAGCGAAAAGAGGTCGGAGCGCGTATCCGCGCGCTTGCCCGACACTTGCTCCGGTGACATGTACTTGGGAGAACCCAGGATCATACCGGTCATGGTCTTGACCTCGTTGACACGCATTCGCGCGATGCCGAAATCGGTTATTTTCACCGCGCCATCGTTCAACACCATGATGTTCGCCGGCTTGATGTCGCGGTGGATGATTCCGCGGTCGTGCGCGAATTGCAAACCTTCCGCGACCTGTGCTGCGATATCGAGCGCATGTTCAATCCGAATCGGGACGCGCGACTGCATCAACTCGCGCAGTTCCTGACCTTCCAGAAACTCCATTGCCATGTAAGCGACGCGGTCGCTGCGACCGATGTCGTGAATGGTCACAATATTGCGGTGGGACAGGCCGCCCGCTGCCTTGGCCTCCTGGTAGAACCTCGCCTCGTACTCGGCCAGTTCTTCCTTCGGCAGCGTCAGGTTGATGGTCTTGATCGCAACCACGCGATCCAGCATCGGATCCCGCGCCTTGTAGACCACGCCCATGGCGCCCTGCCCGAGTTCCGCAACGATCTCATAGCGCCCCAACATCTTGACGGACGCGGCGTCGATCATGGCTGCCTCGGTTGCTTCGCCTTGACGTTCTTGAACATCGGGCCCCAAAT
>JANMYN010000076.1:0-4214 GCA_031382195.1 Betaproteobacteria bacterium | reverse complement strand
GTGGCCGGTGGCACGGTATTTCCACCGTGTACGCCCTACGGCGTGATGGCATTGCTCGACCACTATCGGATTCCTATCGAAGGTTGCAACGCCGTGGTGGTCGGCCGCAGCAACATCGTTGGCAAGCCGATGGCGCTGATGCTGCTCGCACGCAGCGCGACAATATCGATCTGCACTTCGAAAACACGCGACCTCAGTCAATACACTTCGATCGCTGATATCCTGGTGGTGGCAACCGGGAAACCGAAGATGATTACCGGCGACATGATCAAGCGCGGCGCGGTGGTGGTCGATGTCGGCATCAATCGTATGCCCGACGGACGGCTGGCGGGTGACGTGGATTTTGAAAGCGCGAAGGCAAAAGCGTCCTACATCACACCCGTTCCGGGTGGGGTGGGTCCGATGACCATCACGATGCTGCTGGCGAACACCGTGCAGGCTGCGGAGCGTTTCGCTGCGAAATCGCCCAAGCCCCGCGCAGTCGCTGCCCTGAATACCTGAATCTCACCGCAAAGACGCAAAGGACGCGAAGAACGCAACGAAAGGCGACGAGGTCGTTCAAATGCTGGGGCCGAAAATCCCGCGAGTTAGCCGGCTGCCCCCATCGCATTTATCAATTCAGATGGTTTCGGCTTCCTTTGCGTTCTTTGCGGTGAAAAACAAGATTTAAGAAGCGCGGATGGAAACCGGAATTCGCCGCGGTCCGAAGGGCTTTTCGAATCGGCCGAAGCAGCCCGCGATCGCCATGCCGCAACTGGTGCAACGCCCTTCTGCCGAAACCCGATAGACCAGGATGCGATGCCAGTCGCGTACGATCAGGCTGTTGCCGCAGCCGGGACAAAACGTCGTTCCGCCTTCGTTGTCGTGCACGTTGCCGGTGTAGACGTACTTCAATCCCTCCCGGATGGCGATTTTCCGGGCACGCGTAAGCGTCGAGGCCGGCGTGGGCGGCAGGTCGTCGAGTTTGTAGTCCGGATGGAAGGCGGTGAAATGCAGGGGCACGTCGTTGCCCAGTTCGCGCGCGATCCACTTCGATAGCTGATACAACTCTTCGTCCGAGTCGTTCTTCGTCGGGATCAGCAGCGTCGTGATCTCGAACCACACGTCAGTCTCGTGGCGCAGGTAAATCAGCGTATCGAGCACCGGCTGCAATGTCGAACCGGTGAGCTTTACATAGAACTCGTCGGTAAAACCTTTCAGATCGACATTGGCTGCATCCATCTTTGCGTAAAACTCGCGCCGTGGCGCGTCGTGCATGTAGCCTGCGGTGACGGCCACCGTGCGAATGCCGCGAGCGTGACACGCATCCGCGACATCCATCGCATACTCGGCGAAAATGACCGGATCGTTGTAGGTGAATGCGACGCTCTTGCTGCCGGCGGCAGCGGCAGCCGCGGCGATCTGATCGGGCCCTGCGAGGTCCATCAACCGGTCCATGTCACGTGATTTGGAGATGTCCCAGTTCTGACAGAACTTACATGCGAGGTTGCAGCCGGCCGTGCCGAAGGACAACACACTCGAACCGGGGAAAAAATGATTCAGCGGCTTTTTTTCGATCGGGTCGAGGCAGAATCCCGACGATCGACCGTACGTGGTCAGCACCATGCGGTCATCGAGTCGCTGGCGCACGAAACAGGCGCCACGCTGGCCTTCACGCAGTTTGCAGTCGCGTGGACACAGATCGCACTGCAGCCGGCCGTCGGCGAGCATGTGCCACCAGCGTCCGGGGTAGGGCGCGGGTGCTGAAGTTACATCGTTTCCGGTTCCGCCCATTTGGCTACCGTATAGCGCGAAAGGCGCACGCCGTCGTCCCAGAAATCCGGGGCAAGCCCGGCCTTGCGCTTGAGTTGCGTCAGGAAAGAACGGCGATCGGGCAGATTCTCCCAGACCTGCGGCAGGAAAGTGCCGCGCTTGCCGCCGTACTCCAGAACGATGCCGTCGATGCCCGGGCGCAACTGTGCCAGCGCATCGGCTTCGTCGCGTGGCCGCATCGGCTGCAGCGCCGATAAAAGTGACACTTCGATTTGGACCGAATTGAGGTCGTCGAAACGCAGTGGTTCAAATCGTGGATCCTGGAACGCGGCCGCGCACGCGTTCGCACGAACGTCATCGATCAAACTTCGGTGCACACTGAGGCTGCCGATGCAGCCGCGTAACTGGCTGTTGTGTTTCAGCGTCACGAAGGTCGCGCCCGGTCGTTGCAGGAACGGCGCTGCGTCGGGTACCCCAAAATGCAATCCAAACCGACCGCAGATGGCAGCGCGCGCAATGGCAATCAGCAATTTGCCGTCGACGCTATCCGGTTCCGCGCCGGGATCGTCGGCTAGCTCCGCGTCGTGCGGATAGAACGCAAACGATGCATAGCCAACCACGCGGTTCTTATCGCCCGCCGTGTCACCGGAGTTGCGCAGGTCCAGCAACTGCGGCCGCAGCCCGCGCTGTCCGGCGGTGTACAGGAGGCCGTTGACCGGAGTGGCGCCGCACGCCTGTTCGTGATCGATTCGCGGGGCAAGATCAAGGATCATGCGCGCGGTTTGCTCGTCGGCTTGCTTGGCCTGGGGGTAGGGCAGGTAATGCGACAGGTCGGAGCTCACCACGATCAGGGTCTCATCACCGCCCCAGAGCAGACTCAGTACTTCCGCGACTTCCTGCGCTGAAGCATCGCCGACGGCGAGTGGGATAAGCGTGAAGCGGCCCAGCGTCTGCTGCAGAAACGGAAGTTGCACTTCGAGCGAGTGTTCCAGGGCGTGCGCCTCATCGCTGATGCAGATCTGTGGCAGCCCGCGCAGTGTTGCGGCCGCGTCCTGGTCCAGCGCAATTTCCCCGAGTGGCGTGGCGAAAGAGGTGCTTGCCGGCAATGCCAGTCCGCGCAGGCGCACGCGATGCGCGGGGCCGAGCAGCACGACGCGCGCATAGTCGTTGCGATGCGGGGCGAGCCGGGCATAGGCACTCGCCGCTATAGATCCTGAATAGATATATCCGGCATGGGGCGCAATGAGTGCTTTGGGGCGGCGCGCGTCGGCAGGGCTGGCCGATGCGAGCAAAACCAGCACTTGCGAGCGCAATGCGTCCGATGTGCCGGGATAAAAGGTGCCTGCGACTGCTGGCGCCCGGACGGAGTTCATGTCGGTGGTGTCTGCCTGGGATGATGTCGCCCTAATTATAGGTCGGCCGCAACTGTTGCCGATGGGTTCCGCAACCTTGTCCGGCGGGGAAATCAATGGAAAATCTGTTGACCCTGAATTTGGTGCGTGTATATTACTGACCGGACAGTCATTTATTCCGTTTTCAATCGTGAATCCCCAACTCAAACAGGATCGCCGCTGGACCCGGCGCAAGGAAGCGCGTCCCGCCGAATTGATGTCGGCGGCGCTCGATCTGTTCGTCGAGCGCGGTTTTGCCTCGACCAGACTGGATGAGGTGGCCGCCCGAGCGGGTGTCAGCAAAGGCACCTTGTACCTCTATTTTTCCAGCAAGGAGGAATTGTTCAAGGCAGTCATCCGCTCCGGCATCGTGCCATTGATCGAGCGCGGCGAGCGGCTGCTGGACGAGCATCGCGGATCTGCTACCGAGCTGCTGCGTGAGATTGTTTTCAGCTGGTGGGCGTCCGTCGGCACGACGAAACTCGGGGGCATTCCGAAACTGATGTTTTCCGAATGCCGCAATTTTCCGGAGATCGGCAAGTTCTACTACGATGAAGTCATCAGCCGCGGCCATCTTCTGGTGCAGACCGTCCTGGAAAGAGGCATGACGAGCGGCGAGTTCAGGCAGATGGATGCGAATTACGCTATGCGCGTGATTCTCGCGCCCCTGGTTTTTCTGCTGCTCTGGCGTCATTCGTTCGATTTCTGCGATACCAAGCGCGTCGATCCGGAGAAATATTTGGACCAGCATCTGGATATGGTCATCCATGGACTGGGGTGCAGTGGCCGCGCGGAAAAAAAGGGCGGATCGCCCGCCAAAATCATCAGCATCGAAAAAAAAGGGAGAAATCGATGAAGCGCATCTCGTTTCTGGCTGTGGCGCTGTTCGCGGGCCAATCCTGGGCCGCCGACCTGATATCGATCTATCGGGAAGCGCAGTTGCAAGATGCGACCTATGCGGGGGCGAAGGCGCAGTACATAGGCGCCCAGGAGAAGCTGCCGCAGGCGCGCGCGCTGCTGCTGCCCAGTGTGAACTTCAGTGCGGGCACGCACTACAACAGCGTGGACACC
>JANMYN010000073.1:0-2502 GCA_031382195.1 Betaproteobacteria bacterium | reverse complement strand
AAGGGCCGCAACCCGTCGGGGCATCGCGGTCGACAAGCCGGGCAAGTCTGCGCCAGACGGGCCGCTTCTTTCCGGCTATGTGAGTCAGCGCACAGAGGGCCCCGTGGAGGATCGGGATAGTCGCCAATGCGGCGCGCCGGGCGAAAACCCCGCAGTCCCTCAGGCATCCATTGCCGCAATCGACCAACCGGCCACCGACAGCTTCCTGATCCGGAACACGCGGTGGCCATCGATCGATTGATTGAGCCGGCGCTCTGCATGGTTACCCAATTTTTTCAACTTCGATGGAGGCAACAACAATGAACCCAAGTTTCAAGAAGCCACGCAGGGCAAATGCCGCTGCAAAGCAGTAGCGGTTTGCGACGGATACGCCGGACGAATCCGCGGCGGGCTCTGCGAACGCCGGGTCAGCCGGCCCCTCGCATCTTCAGGCCGAAAAGGGCGACGAAGCAAACATGGGCGGCCGGGTGGTCGCCTATCTGATTTTCATCCTTGCCCCACGTAGGGCAGAATCAGCACAGACGCTCATGGCACTACCTTTAGACAATTTGATTCCCTCCCCTGCTTGCGGGGGAGGGCCCGGCGGACACGGCGTTCGCGCAGCGATCCGGGGCGGGAGGCCGGGCTAAGACGCGCTTCCCGCAAGCGGCCGATTTCATCGGTAACGTGTCCGCGCGTCAGGGTGGGGGTGAAACTCGCAAATGCGCGGCAAGCATGCCCCCATCCCGACCTTCCCCCGCTCGCGAGGGAAGGAGGTTATGAAGAAATGAGTGGCTTAAGGTAGTGCCATGAAGCACAGACGCAATATCTTCCCCCAGCCCCAGCCCTGACCATGCGCCATTTCGATACGATAGCTGTGCAGGCAATCAACGAGGCGACCGGCCGCGGCGAAACGTCGTATCTTCCAGGAAAAATGAAACGCATCGCCTCCTCTGAAGCTGTTGTCGAGCCGACGCAACGTCGCGTCGCGCATTGCCCATATCCAGCGGCATCGAAGCGACCGGCGGATTCACGCAGCGTCACACGGATCGACCTTACCTTGAGCGGGTTCCCTCATGGAAAACTGGAAGGCTGACATTCTGATGGTCGACGACGAGCCCAGGAACCTGCTGGCGCTCGAGGCATTGCTGGAGCCGCTTGGGCAGAACCTGTTGCGCGCGCAGTCCGGCGAAGAGGCGTTACGCGCGGTACTCAAGCACAACCTGGCGGTGATTCTTCTGGACGTGCGCATGCCGGGAATGGACGGCTTCGAAACCGCCCGGATAATCCGCCTGCGCGAACAGTCCCGCCACACGCCGATCATTTTTCTGACCGCCGTGCAAACGGATTTGAAGTCCGCGTTTCGCGGATACGAACTGGGCGCGGTGGATTACCTGATAAAGCCGTTGGTGCCGGAGGTGCTGCGATCGAAAGTGTCGGTTTTCGTCGAACTTCACAAGAAGAACGCGACACTCGCAAACGAAATCAAAGAGAGAGCTGTCGCGGAGACCCGGTTGCGCGAGTCGGAGGTGCAGTTGCGGGCGCTGGCCGCGCGCCTGATTTCCATACGCGAAGAAGAGCGCGCGCGGATTGCACGCGAAATACACGACGAGTTGGGACAAGTGCTGACCGGTCTGAAGATGGATGTGACCTGGCTGGCCAGGCAATTGGACGGGACCGAGAAGCAGCTTGTGGAGAAGGCGGAATCCATGTGCCGCCTCATCGATTCCACGATGCATCTCATTCGCAGAATTTCGACCGGCCTGAGGCCGGAGATTCTTGATGAAATGGGATTGGTAGCGGCATTCGGCTGGCAGGCGAAGGAGTTCCAGAAGCGCATGGGAATGCGTTGCCGGCTCAATCTGCCCGAGGACCAGGTAGTTCTGGACCGGGAACTGTCAACAGCCGTATTCCGGATATTTCAGGAAATCCTGACGAACATTGCGCGCCACGCAAAGGCGAGCAGCGTCGAAGTGAATCTGACTATTTCCGACAATCATCTCAATCTCAAGGTGGTGGACGACGGCATCGGTATATCCGCAAGCCAGATTCGCGGCCACAAGTCGCTCGGGCTGTTGGGCATGCAGGAACGCGCCCAGCTCTTCGGCGGCGAGGTCAACATCGAGGGCGCGGCCGGCCGCGGCACCGCGGTGTCAGTATCGATTCCGATCTCGCATGCACAGAAGTAGTCAAAAGGGGCGAGACGGCTTTTTTCTTTTGCGATTATGTGCGCGAACGCACATAACGTCTTGCGACTTCTTTCGGGCATACGTGCGCAAACGCACAGAGCGTCTTGCGACGCAGGCGGATAGTTGCCATGACGACACTTGGGGCGTAAGTCCCGGTGCGCACGCAAAGGGCCTCGGCCGCAGTGAATCAGCGGCGCGCGGATGCCCTGCGGGATTCCAAGAACAAGGAGAAGGTTATGGACGGCTCAATTCTCGTAGTCGAAAACGAGACATACTCTCGGCAGCTTCTTGCCGCCAATCTTCAAAACTCCGGATATAAGGTTCGTTGCGCCGA
>JANMYN010000059.1:0-4051 GCA_031382195.1 Betaproteobacteria bacterium | reverse complement strand
CCCTGTTTTTCAAGCATCGATTGACTCTTGTGAAGCTGGCGTCGAAAGGCCACCTGCCAGCCGTTTACGGGGAGAAAGAGTACGTGGATGATGGCGGGCTGCTGTCCTATGGGACGAGTCGCACAGACTTGCTCCGCCGGTCCGCTGGCTATGTCGATAAGATTCTCAAAGGCGCCCAGCCAGCCGACCTGCCGATCGAGCAGCCGACGAAGTTCGAACTGGTGGTCAATCTCAAGACCGCAAAGGCGCTCGGAATAAAGATTCCGGAGTCGATCCTGCTTCGTGCGGACGAGGTGATCCGATGAAATTCATGATGGCATGCTGCCGCCTATTTTTAATGATGTGGGGCATTGCGATGCTGGCAGCGAATGCCTATGCCGACCAGTCGCCAGGAATCCCGCGGATCGGTGTCCTCATGCCACCAGTCACGTCGATGGAGGAGGGCCTGCGCCAGGGGTTGCACGAGCTCGGCTACATTGAGGGCAAGACCATCGTGATCTATTGGCGCCGATCAACCGGAACGCTCGATGAACTGAGACTGCTTGCCACCGACTTGATCCGATCAAAGGTGGATCTCATCGTGGTGGTGGGCTCTTCGGCAACGCAAGCCGCGATGGAGACAACAAATACAGTTCCGGTCGTGTTTCATGTTGGTGATCCCGTTGCGAGCGGTTTTGCGCTGAGCCTGGCTCGGCCCGGAGGTAATGGTACGGGCGTGTCCGTCATTTCCACTGAATTGACCGCGAAACGCCTGGAGATCCTTCACCAACTTATTCCTCGATCCAAGGAGATCGCGTACCTAAGAAATCCGTCCAACCCGGCGGCACAGCAACTGCTGGAAGAAGTGCGGAAAGCCGCCCGCGCGCTTGGGCTGCGGGTGGCAGTTCTGGATGCGAAAAATGTTCGAGAGATTGACATCGCTCTGGACAAAATGCGGAGGAACGCGGTGAACGGGTGTCTCGTCGGCGGCGACCTCCTCTATATTTCGGAACGAGGCAGAATATCGCGATCCATTCGCAAGAGCGGGCAGCCGTCGGTTTTTCCGTACCTGGAATTTCACGAAGACGGCGCGCTGATGTCCTACGGGCCGAGCCTGAAGTCGACGATGCGCAGCGTCTCGACTTATGTCGACAGGATACTTAAGGGGGCGAAGCCGGGAGAGCTGCCGATCGAACAGATCTCGAAGTTCCAGCTTGTCATTGACGAGCGTGTGGCGAAAGAAATGGGGATCACGGTACCGATGGAACTGCTCCTTCGCGCCGATGAGGTGATCCGATGAGCAGGTCATCGACCGCGCGTCACAAGATGCTCATCGCGGTAGTGCTGGCCATGAGCCTGCTGACGATCGCACACGCAGACCCGGCGCCGGGCGTGGTGCGCATCGGGGCGCTGACGCCTCTGGCGATGACGTCATTTGAGGAAGGTTTGCGGCAGGGATTGGCCGAGTTCGATTACATCGAGGGCAAGAATTTAATTTTCGAGCGGCGGCGCGCTGAATCGAGCGATGCCTTGCTGTCCGCCGCACAGGATCTCGTGAGCTCAAAAGTAAACCTGATCGTGGCGTTGACTACGCCGGGTGCTCGCGCTGCATTGTCCGCTACGCCGACCCTGCCTGTGGTCTTTATATCGGGGGATCCGGTCGGCACCGGGCTCGCGAAAAGTCTGGCGCACCCAGGCGGCAACGCCACGGGTGTATCGACGCTGTCTACTGAGCTAATGGCTAAGCGGTTGGAGCTCCTTAAACAAGTCGCGCCGCACATTCGACGGGTTATCTTGCTGGGCAACCCGGGCAGCCAGCTCCAGGCAGGCGTACTGAAAGAAGCGCGGAGAGCTGGTGAAGCGCTCCACATCCAGATCGTCGCAGTCAATGCGCGCAACGTGGCGGAACCGGACGCAGCGCTCAGCAGACTCCAGCACGGTCCATCCGACGCATTCATGGTGGCCTCGGACGTTCTCTTCCTTGGCAACAGAGCCAAAATCGCCGCGGCGGTTGCCAAGGCGAGGCTGCCGGGCATATTTCCCTGGCGGGATTATCACGACGCGGGAGTATTGATGTCGTATGGGTCCAGCACCAAGGAGATGGGACGTCAGGTGGCGGCGTATGTCGACCGGATTCTCAAGGGTGCCAAGCCGGCCGATCTGCCAATTGAGCAAAGCTCAAAATACGAACTTGTCATCGACCTGCGCTTGGCGCGTGCAATGGGGCTGAAGGTTCCGCGATCACTGTTGGCTCGTGCGGATGAGGTGATTCGATGAATCGACGTATCATGCGGCGCGCATTTGTCCGCGACCTTGCAGTCTTGATCGGATCAATCTGCTGGTCTGCCAAGACCTACCCACAACAGCCGACACTGCCCCGACGCATCGGGATCCTCCTCGTGCTCTTGTCACCCGAAAGCAAGCAGGCGCAGGCGTTTCGGCAGGGACTGCGGGACGCGGGCTATGTTGAGGGACGCGATGTGGTGCTCGAGTGGCAATCCGCCAACGGCGATTACGCGCTGGTACCGGAGTTGGTCGCGGATCTGGTCAGGCGCAAAGCCGACGTGATCGTCGCGGACACCACGCTCGCAGCCCAGGCGGTCAAGCGCGCCACCTCCACGATCCCCATCGTCATGGCGCTCGTCGCCGATCCGGTCGGATCCGGCCTGGTTGCGAGCCTTGCGCATCCCGGCGGAAATGTCACCGGGCTCTCGATCATGCTGGCCGAACTTAGCGCCAAGCGGCTGCAACTGCTCAAGGAGGCGATCCCAAGAATTACCCGGATCGCAGTCCTATGGAATCCAGCCACGCCGTATCATCAGAAAGCGGTCGGGGACCTCAAGGCAGTGGCGGTCTCGCTGGCGATCGAACTTAGTTTCGTGGGCGTGGGAACGCCCGAGGAGTTCGATCCAGCGTTCTCGGCTGTCAGCCGAGCGCACGCCCAGGCGCTGTACGTGCTCGATGCCCCTCTCTTCTTTACTCATCGAACGATGCTTCTCAAACTGGCGTCGAAGGCCCGGCTACCAGTCATCTCCGGCGAGAACCCATTCAGCGCCGCAGGTGGGCTCATGTCCTATGGGGCCGATTACGCGGACCAGATGCATCGCGCGGCCGGGTACGTCGACAAGATCCTGAAAGGCGCCAAAGCCGGCGATTTGCCCATCGAGCAGCCGACCAAGTTCGAGTTGGTGGTCAATCTCAAGACCGCGAAGGCACTCGGCATAAAGATTCCGGAGCCCATCCTTCTGCGCGCCGATGAGGTGATACGGTGAAACGGCGAAGCGCTCTGTCCCTACTCGTATCGGCCGTGGTCTGGCCGGCTATTGCTCGGGCGCAGCAGTCGGGGCGCATGCCCGTCGTGGGACTGCTGATCACGCATCCGCCGATTACCGACAAAGTCGTGCAGTCTCTGCGTAACGGGCTGCGGCAGTACGGTTATGAGGACGGTCGCAACGTGAGACTGGAAGTGCGTACTGCGCTGGGTCACCTCGACCGGGTGCCGGGACTTGCGCAGGAACTGGTGCGCCTGCCGGCCGATGTGATTGTGCTGGCCAATGAGCCGGCGCTGCGTGCCGTCAGGCAGGCGACTACCTCAATCCCCATCGTGATGGTCGGCTACACAGACGACCCGGTCACCCTGGGCTGGATCGAAAGCTACCGCCGGCCCGGGGGCAATGTCACCGGCATCTTCAACGTGAATTCCGCACTGACCGGCAAGCGCCTGGAAATGCTGAGGGAGACGCTGCCGAAGGTGTCGCGTGTGGCGGTGCTCTGGGATCCAGCCTTTGGCAGGCGCGCGCTCGAGGAGTTGCAACGCGCGGCTGAGTTGCTGCGTGTGCAGCTTCAACCCATCGAAATTCCGGGTCCTGAAGGTCTGGAGACCGCCTTCAAGACCGCCAAGCGAAACAACGCCGGTGCGGTAATGCTGGTATGGTCTCCGGTGTTCTATCTCCATCGAGCCCGCATTGCGGAGCTTGCCCTGGAAGCTGGGCTGCCGACCGTTACCGACCTGGATGTTGTCACCGAGGCTGGGTGCCTGCTCTCATACGGAACCGACAGTTACTACCCATTC
>JANMYN010000037.1:0-4121 GCA_031382195.1 Betaproteobacteria bacterium | reverse complement strand
AGAAATTCAGGTGTAGTCGGTTATCCGTGCTTGAACACGATGGTTTTGGTATGCGAAAACTCGTGCAGCGCCTCGAGGCCTTTTTCCCTGCCGTGGCCACTTTTCTTCACGCCGCCGAATGGCAGTTCGATGCCACCGCCCACGCCGTAACCGTTCACGTAGACCTGGCCGCAGCGCATCTTTTTCGCCACTCGCATTTGCCGCGCGCCGTCGCGCGTCCAGACACCGGCCACCAGTCCAAACGCGATTTGCGGCGATTTGCCGCCCAGCTCCAGAGTGCAGCCAATGTGATTCTCCGCCGCTGCTTTCTGCACCAGCGTACCGACTTCCGGCGAGCCGGTGAAAGATATGAAATCTATGCCGGCATGGCCGGCAAGCGCGGCGCCGGCCTCTTCGCCGATGCCGGTAACCACGTTCAGCGCTCCCGGCGGGAAGCCGACTTCCTGCGCCAGTTGGGCGATCCGAATCGGAAGCAGCCTGCCACTTTCCCCCGATCAGATTCTGGAAAACCGCGACTGACTCCGCTGCGCCCGGCCTGGGTGCCATCACGCTGCTCATGCTCCGCCTGCCCTTCCTGATTATTGTTTGAGCGGGAGGAGCGTCAGCTCTACCCGGCGATTCAACGCCCGTCCCGATTCCGTGTCGTTGCTGGCGACCGGACGGGTCTCACCGGCGCCCACGGTAATGGTGCGTTCCTGCTTGATGCCCTTGCCGATCAGGGACTGCGCCACCGCCGTAGCACGGCGCTCGGATAACGTTTGATTGTAATCGGGTTTGCCGACGCTGTCGGTGTGGCCATCAACCTCGACGATGGTCTTGTCGTATTTTTTCAGCACCAGCGCGACGCCGTCGAGCACCTTGAGAAAAGATGCATTCAGGTCCGCGCTGGCGGTGCTGAAGGTGATGTTGCTGGGCATGTTCAGGGTGATATGGTCGCCTTGCCGGGTAACCGAGACGCCGGTTCCCTGCATCTGCCTGCGCAATTCGTCCTCCTGCTTGTCCATGTAGGCGCCGACAGCGCCGCCGCCCAGTACGCCGATACCGGCGCCGATCAGCGCGCGTTTGCGGCGCTCGCGGGCGTCGTTCCCGCTGATCGCGCCGACCACTGCCCCGGCGGCGGCGCCGATCGCCGCACCCTTGGTCGTGGCATTGTATTTTTCTTCCCCGGTATAGGGATCGGTAGTCTTGCACGCACCCAAGGCAAGGGCGGCAACGGTAACGGCAGCGAAAATTCTCTTCATCGATTCTTCCTCTGTGGTATCGGGTGATTTCGGGGTAGCGGCGTCGGACTAAACACCGGCCGGCGACTTGCGGTCGCAACAGGTGATTTTACCAAGGCCGTACGCCAGGATCGGCCGGCAACCTGTCGGGCATTGACGACAGCCGCGGGCTCGTGCGGGATAGGCCCCTACTCCTTCTTCTCGACCTGGACCGACACCAGATGCGGTTTGCGGTGCGCGTGCAGCCAGACCAGGAATGCGTCGTTGGTCATCGGCGGCGCGACCAGGTAACCTTGCATTTCCTCGCAGCCAAGCGTCTCCAGGATGACCCGCTGGGCTTCGGTTTCCACCCCTTCCGCAACCACCTTCATACCCAACGTATGGGCCACGGTAATGATGGCCGCGACGATGGTGTTCCTCGCATTGCCGAGCGAGTGGACGAACGACTGGTCGATCTTCACACAATTAACCGGCAGGTTGTGCAGCGATCCCAGCGACGAGTATCCGGTGCCGAAGTCATCCAGCGCGATTGAAATGCCCTTGGCTGTCAGCTTCTCCAACAGGCTGCGCGCCTGATCGAAGTCGTCGAGCAACAGGCTTTCGGTGATTTCGAGCTGCAGATCGCCGGCGGGAAGCCCCGAGGCCTCCAAAGCCATCTGAACGTCGTCCACGAGGGCGTCGTTCTTGAGCTGCGCTGGCGAGACGTTCACCGCCACCTGAATCCTGCCATAGCCCAGGCTGCACCATTCGTTCGCCTGCTTGCACGCCCGCGCGAGCACCATGCGTCCGACGCCGGCGATCAGTCCCGTATCTTCCAGGATCGGAATGAACGTAGCCGACGGAACCAGTCCGCGCGTCGGACTGCGCCAACGCAATAACACCTCGATGCCTGCGATTCGGCCGCTCCCCACCTCTACCTTTGGCTGATAGTGCAATTCGAATTCCTCCCGCTCAACAGCGTGACGGATTTCGGTGCCTAATTCGAGGCGCTCGAGAGCGCGGGCGTTCATCTCCTCCGAGTAGAAATACACACGAAGATTGCGGTTGCGTTTGGCCTGGTACATCGCCACATCGGCGTGCTTGATCATCGTGTCCACATCCTGGGCATCACGCGGAAACAAGGAAATGCCGATGCTGCCGCCGACATAAATTTCCCGCCGCTGGAGTTCGAACGGTTGGCCCAGTTCGTGGACCAGTTTGTTGGCCAGCACTGCGGCCGCCGTGTGCGACGGCAGCCTTTGCATGATCACCAGAAACTCATCGCCGCCGAGCCGGCCCAGGGTGTCCTCCTCGCGACAACTTTTACGCAGGCGGGCGGCCACCAGGCACAGCAATTCGTCTCCGACCGCATGACCCAGCGTGTCGTTGACCTGCTTGAACTGATCGAGATCGATGAAAAGCACCGCCACCAGATCGCCGCCGCGCTGCGCCACCCGCGTGGCCTGTTGCAGCCGGTCGAGCAGCAAAGAACGGTTCGGCAACCCGGTCAGCGGGTCGAAGTTCGCGAGCCGTTGCAACTGCTGTTGGGCGCTCACGGTTTCCGACAGGTCGACGAAATAGCCGAGTGTGGCGCGGCCGTCCGGCAGGCTAACGATCTGGTCGTCGGTTCTCACATGCACGATCTGGCCATCATGCCGCAGCACCCGGCGCACGCCGGGCGACGGGGCGCTTTCGCCCGCTTCGCGTGCCATATGGCGGCGCCGCGATTCTTCGGGATCGTCGGCATCGAGAGCCCAGACGCGGGTCTGGCGCGCCACTTCTTCAGACGCAAAGCCGAAGAGCGCGAGAAATGCGCTGTTCGCGTGCAGTATCCTTCCCGCGCGCGAAAGCACGATACCCGCCGGCAGCCGCTCCACCCGGGTGCGAAACAAGGCTTCGGTCTGCTTCGCGATTTCGAAGGGGCGCAGGATATTTGACAGCACCAGCCCGTAATAGAGCAGTGCGAACGCCACCAGCTTGTAGACGTGACCGAGCGTGGTATAGGTATCGAGCACCTGGCGCGTGAGAAGGTAAGAGAACTGGGCCATCATCTCCGCGCCAATCGCCGCCCCGAGAATGATCACGCCGGGCATTCTGTCGCTCCCGATCGCGCGTGCGCCAACAAGGAACACGGCGCCCATGAGAATCAGAATGTTGAAAAAATTGTTGCCTTTCTCCATCCACGCTGAGCGCACCAGATATATCACCGCTTCCGGGAAAACGAGCAGGGCCGCGACGAGCAGGCACATCGTCGCGATGACGCCCAGCGCGTGGCCGTACGAAATGCGCCGCTCGGACATTGCCCAGGCCGTTGCCAGCAACGCGACGCATGCGATAGATTCGTGCGCCCACAGGAAAATGGCCGTACTTAGCGTTCCTGGAGCCCGCTCGACGATATCGGTGTAGAACAGGATATGGCCGAAATTGAATGCCGTGGCCAGCGCAAAACTTCCGCCCATGACCAGCCAGCGCGGGTCCTTCTCCACCAGCCAGATACTGGCGCTCACGCTGACGAGGTGCCCGGAGACTATGATGATCAGGCATTCCAGGATGCCGTGAGCCAAAAGCCAGGAATCCATCCTCCAGTGGAAATTCACCCCCGTGGCGACCCAAAGCAGCAGCAACGCTGCCATTGCCGCTACGAGCAGCAGGGCGCGCCGGCTTTCGACGATGCGGTTCGATGCCGTTGCAGGGCTGGCTATGCCGTAGGCAATATCCGCGGCTGTGAAGGATGGTTCCGTAGGGTCAGATCGTCGCGTCACGAGTCTTCCTTCGATCGAGTCGGTCCGCATTGCACCGCCTCGCTGCAATTATGTCCCGGTTCGGGGCAACAGCGCAGAATCGGGCACTGGGCCCGTGGGCTTGGCCTCAAGGCCGGATGTAGACGTAACCTTCGCGGGCCTGCAGCCGGGCGATTTCCGC
>JANMYN010000026.1:0-1539 GCA_031382195.1 Betaproteobacteria bacterium | reverse complement strand
CCTATCCATCGCGGAGGCGCTATTCGGCAAGACCCAGCAGGCGGTGCTGGCGCTGCTGTTCGGGCAACCGGATCGTTCTTTCTATTTGCGGCAGATCAGCGTGATTGCCGGAACAGGGGCAAGCCAGGTGCAGAAAGAACTCGACAACCTCACTCGCGCAGGTTTGATATTGCGGGAGCCGAGGGGAAACCAGGTCTGGTTTCAGGCCAATCCGCGATCGCCCATTTTCCCCGAATTGAAATCGTTGGTGGCAAAGACGTTCGGGATAGCGGATGTGGTGCGCGAGACGCTGGCACCTTTTGCCCGCAAGATCGGCATTGCCTTCATTTTCGGCTCTGTCGCCCGCGGGGAGCACGACTCCTCGAGCGATGTCGACGTGCTGGTCGTGGGTCAAATCGCGCCATCCAAACTGGCGCCGGCACAAGTCGGGCTCAATGAAGTCCTTGGGCGTCGGGTTTCGTTCGTGGTTTATGACGAAGTCGGGTTTCAGAAACACATTGCGCAGCGTGACCCTTTCCTCGGAAAAGTCCTGACTCAGCCGCGCATCTGGCTGGTCGGGACGGAATCGAATCTCGCCGGCCTGGATGGCATCTCCCCTCGAAAACCTCGTCGCGCAAAAGCAGCTTAAGGTCGAGCCGTTTGCGCCGGCGGAAATAGAATCGCTGCTCAAGCGGGCGGCCGGCCTGCTTACCGACGCGGGAAACAAGGCACTTGGACCCGCGAGCCGGTTCTGTCTTGCCTATGATGCGGCGTTCGCCCTGGCGACCGCGGCGTTGCGCATGTCCGGATACCGAGCCGACATTTCGCGCGGACACCGGGCCATAATCTTTCAGGTATTGCCACATACG
Source organism: Betaproteobacteria bacterium (assembly GCA_031382195.1). GTDB lineage: Bacteria > Pseudomonadota > Gammaproteobacteria > Burkholderiales > JACQAP01 > JACQAP01. The sequence continues at coordinate 691 of JANMYN010000026.1, read as the reverse complement.
CTCGATGCGCCGGCAGACCTCTGGACGGGTCTCAGCGCCATGCACGATCGGCGCAATGCCGTGGAGTACAGCGCCGCCCTCGCTCCCACCGATGCCGAGGTTCGGGATTTGTTATCGCTGACGCGTAAGCTCGACACCATGGTGCGGTCACGCTTGCTCCGGAAAGCATGACGGGAAAAATATGAAGTTAATTGACGAACGAAATGCGCCAGACATTGATATCGGCGCATTTGCTGGATGACGACCATATCCGCACGTTCACCAACGAGATTGTTCCGAATGACATCGATCGGTATACGGTCGTATTCAGGAAAGTGGGAGAGAACATGCGGATCACGGAGTCCTCGTTCACGCGGCTCGGAAAGGTCAATGTGCGGATTCGAAAGGGGATATTTACGGAGGTTTTAGCGGAAACGCCGCTCCTTTTTCATTGCAACGATGAATAACGCCAGCGATGGTTGCTAATAAAAGGGCGAGCAGTCGAGGCGACAGAATCGCGCGCCGACGCAGCAGGACAATCGACTCTCACCCCATTCGTTCGATGCCTCTACAATGCGCAATCCGGCCTAACCGCCATAACAGGATTGCCCATGCCAAGCAGCGCCACCCCCGCACTGGATACAAAATTCCTCGAAGAGTTTGTCTCGCGCAAGTGGGACAACGACGTCGTTCCGCAGTTGGTCGAATACAT
>JANMYN010000012.1:0-4356 GCA_031382195.1 Betaproteobacteria bacterium | reverse complement strand
CCTTCCGAATAGAAGCCACCGGTTGCATAAGCGGGAACACGCTGTCGATACCCGCCCAGCAACTGCCACAACGGCATGCCCGCCATCTTGCCGCGCAAGTCCCAGAGCGCGATGTCGATGCCGCTGATCGCGGCAATGACGATACCGCCGCGTGCATGCTTGTAGGCACGACGATGCATCAACTCCCACAGGTACTCGACGTTGCGTGGATCCTGTCCGATCAGATAGTTGCGTAATTCATGCTCAATGACTTGCGCGGTCGACGCCATTGGGCCGCCGAAATGCGCGGCCTCGCCCAAGCCGACAAGGCCCTGATCCGTTTCGATTTCGACGAGCAGTGCCGGCTTCGTTGCCATGGTGTAGTTGGCGTCGTATACCGGTTTGGGCAGTCTGACCTCGACGGCAATGGTGCTGACATTTGTAATGCGCATATTTTTGAAAATTCTCTTGTGATTTTTTTTGTTTGGTTAATTATTTTTAGCAATGCCAGCGATGAAAAGCGGATTGCTGAAAATTTAAGCAGGGCTAACAGAACGGCAAGCGGCGATACGCTTTCGCGCAATATGCCGCGTACCATCCACAAGCTTATCCACAGAATTTGTGGATATAACTGGGCGCGAAAAAAATCTCGAGCAATCGAATCGTCGCCGCTTAGCGACAAATTATTTTTTGCGGCAGAAATGCACCGATTGAAACCCGAGCCAACTCCAGGTTGTAGCGCGCTGAGGGTCTTCGTCTTCGATGCGCCAGGACTGCGGACCGAAAAATGGCCCGAGGATAAAGTGTTCGCCGGCGGCGCAGTTCCTGGCGCCCTCGTGCTCATGCTTTTGGGCCGCCTCGAGCGCTTTCTCGCGACGCGACTCCCACGCCTTGCGATATGCTTCCGTGGCATCCTCGACGGCGTGCTCGCCGATACCGTTGCCGACGACGAGTTCAGGAAAAAATTTCGCGGACGGCGGACACGCGAGAGCGTCCTCGATCGCGGAAGTCGTTGTTTTCTTTTTCTTCCCTTGTTTCTTGGCCTTGCCGTCTGCGCCCGCTTTCTTGAGGCTCTTTTTTCCCAAGACGATTCTCCAATTGGAGCAACGAAGGAGTGGATGCTAACTTATGATTCGTGAGTCGAGTGTATACATGGAATCGATTCCAATCGCCAGCGCGCACTTACAGACCGATGGTGTTGTTCGATGCACCGATGGGCGATTGGGAACGTGGAGATCGCGGGCTTGCAGCGGTACCCGGACGGGAAAGGGAATTTCGCAACGGCTTGGCAAAGGTGATCGAGTATGGCAACGCCATGGGTTGCGATACTGTGCATCTGATGGCCGGTGTGGTCGGTCCGGGAGAAGACTACAAAGCTGCCGAGGGCACTTATATTGCAAATCTGCGCCACGCGGCGACAAGGCTCAGGGAGCACGGCATTGCTGGCGTCATCGAGCCCATCAACAAGAAAATGGGCATCGTGCCAAGCGGCCCCACCTATACGACCGAGGGCATGCACGGCTACTTCCAATCATACCGATCAGGCGAGGCGCATCATCGACGAGGTTGGCAGTCCGAATCTGCTGCTGCACCTCGACTGCTACCACATGCAAACGCTATCTGTTCGACCTGCTCGACGAACTGGGCTACCGGGGATGGGTCGGCTGCGAATACCGGCCCCGGAACGGTACCTGGGCCGGTCTGTCGTGGGCCGCAAAATACGGCATCAATAACTCGCGGCCTGCCGCGTCGTACTAAGCGCTAGCGCGCGGCCGCCCACTGAACGAAAAAAAGAGGGGCGCCTGGGCGCCCCTCGGAAACCACGTAATTCAAGAGGAGGAGAGAGTTACGTGGGGGAGGACTGTTCCGAATCTTTCCTGGGCGTGTCGAGTGTGGGCATCTAACCAACTGAATCCAATAAGATCACGGCAGGTAGGGGAAGGTGCTGGCGTCCTCTGCCGACGGATCCAGCGGCTGCCTTTCGATCCTTACCTTCGGCTCGGACTTAGGCGCCGATGGCGCAGTACCGTCGAACTCATACAGGCGGAGCAGTGCTTCGAATAGGGATTTCATGAGTCTCTCCAGATAAGGCATAAGCGACGCCACGAACTTTAGTCTTATGCTACTTAAACGACTAGTCATCAAAATAGAATAGGATTTATGCAAATAAAGTGCTAGTTTGTCAGCTATATGGACAGGCTGTATCAGATGCGTCTCTTCGTCCGGGTCGTCGAGACCGGCAACTTCAGCGCCGTTGCCCGCGAACTCGGCACGATTCAGCCCACGATCAGCAAGCAACTCACTGCTTTGGAAGACCATTTAAGCGTGCGGTTGCTCAATCGCACGACTCGTCAACTCAGTGTCACCGAGGCCGGCCGTAAGTACTACGAACGCTGCCGTCATATCCTTGACGAAATTACCGACCTGGAAGCTAGCCTGACCGAGCTGCAAAACAGCCCAACCGGCCTGTTGCGCGTGAATGCACCGGTGGCGTTCGGTCAGCTGTATATGCTGCCGCTAGTGTTCCGGTTCCGTCGGCTCTATCCCGGACTCGCGATCGAGCTGACACTGAACGACCGGTATGTGGACCTCGTGCAGGAAGGCTTCGATGTTGCCATCCGCTTCGGCGACCTGGCCGATTCCCAGGTCGTCGCCAGATCGATCGGCAGAGTGATGCGGGTTTGCGTGGCCAGTCCGGCCTACTTGCGCGCGAGGGGCGTCCCCAAAACGCCCGACGACCTTACGTCTCACAATTGCGTTACCTATAACTACCTGTTCACCAACGAATGGCGGTTTGGCGGCCCTAAAGGCCCGGCGACGCTGCGCGTTGCTGGGGATTTCCGCGCCAACAGTGCGCTGACCATTCGCTCGGCTACCCTCGAAGGCATCGGCATCGCGAATATGCCCAGCGTGTTTGTGCAGCAGGACCTCGACGATGGGAGCCTGGTGAGAGTGCTGGCCGAGTATGCCGCGCTGCCCGTGGAAATCCACGCGCTTTATCCCTCCGCACGATTTCTCGCGAGCAAGGTCAGATTGTTTCTCGACTACTTGCGCAACGAATTCCTTGCTATCCCCGCGCTGCAGGTTCCGGTCGAAAAACCGAAGCGCGTGCCGCGAATACGCGCAAAAGTGGCCGGTTGATCGGCGCACGGCTTAGAATACGCGCCGTGCTGTACGCCACACGTGCGTATCGACTCTGTTTGGCGAACGCGTTGTATGCGTTGCCATCCGTTGAAACAAAACAATTTTCTTGCCCGGCCGTGCTGCCGCGCGGCCGGTCATGAAGGAACGCATGGCAAAGAAGCCCAACGCTTATACTGCAGAGGACATCGAGATCCTCGAGGATCTGTCCCCGATCCTGCATCGCCCGGGAATGTACACCGACCCGGTGAACCCGAATCACGCCCTCGTCGAAATCATCGACAACGCCGCGGATGAAGGTCTGGCCGGGTTCGCGAAAAATGTCGAAGTGGCGCTCTACGAAGACGGCTCTGCGCAAGTCAGCGACGACGGGCGCGGCATTCCGGTGGATATCCATCCGAAGAAAAAGGTGCCGGCCGTGCAGGTTATCTTCACCACGCTGCATTCAGGCGGCAAATTCCGCAAGACTGACCAGGATGCCGCGTACCGGATCGCCGGCGGCCTGCACGGCATTGGCGTGTGCGTGCCCAATGCACTGTCGACGCGTCTCGAAGTCGAAGTCAAACGCGACAGCGAGAAAAATCGCATAGTGTTCGCCGACAACGGAAAGGTAAAAGAGCCGCTGAAAAAAATCGGACCCGTCGGTCCGCGCGATAGCGGTACGCGCGTGCGCTTTTGGCCCGATCCGAAATATTTCGACACGCCCAAGATCGTCGCTGCCGACATTGCCGCCCTGCTACGCGCCAAAGCGATGCTGCTGCCGGGTGTGAAATTCTCCCTGGCAATAGAGAAGAACAAGAAATTCGAAATCCAGACCTGGCACTTTCCAGAAGGCATCAAGGGTTACTTTGCGTCCGCCATCGCCGGGCAGGATCCGGTCGCGGAAACGTTCCTGGGAGAACGCTATGTCGCCGCGCAATCCGAATCCAACAATTTCGCCGAAGGCGAAGGCGCGATGTGGGCCATCGCCTGGACGCCCGAAGGCGAACTGGTCGCCGAGTCCTACGTCAACATGATTCCCACTCGCGTCGGCGGCACGCACGTCGCCGGATTGCGTGAAGGCGTCTACAACGCAATCAGGAATTTCATCGACCTGCATGCGATGGGCCAGCGCGGACTCAAAGTCGTCCCCGAGGATGTCTGGTCGCGCACTTCGTATGTGCTCTCGGTGAAAATGCTCGACCCGCAATTCAAGGGTCAAGTGAAGAACGAGCTGATTTCGCGCGACGCGGTCAA
>JANMYN010000007.1:0-3456 GCA_031382195.1 Betaproteobacteria bacterium | reverse complement strand
ATGCAGCATCACCAGCAGCGGCCATGATTTCGTGGCGACATATTTTCCCGGCAGATACAGGCGGAAATGGCGCTTTGAGTGCGAGAGCGGCAGGAAAAATAACCTGCGATGCGACTCGGCATGGCTGCCCTCCACCCAATGGCCCAATTGGCGGCCCGTAAGGCGCCGGACAAGTCGACGGGTGAGGGAAGAAAAGCCATCCAGCCAGCGTTTGAGTGTGTGCCACATGAAGATTCGAATTCGTAAGAGTCAGGCTGTGCAACGCGTGCGCTGCCCAATTTTGTACGGTTTGATTTGCACTCCAAACTGTCATCGTATCCCACAGCAGGGCTGTAGATGCATAAACAAAAAAGCGATCAACAATCGCTTTATCGATTTTCAGGTTCAGCGGGCCTCAGTCCCGGCAGAGAGCCCGCGCAATTGCGTTTTTTCATGAACACCGTTCCACCGTGGTGTTTTACCACGCACGTCAATTGCGCGTTCCCGTGATGCCATCAACCGAGCATGCTGAAGGTCTGGAAGCCGAGCAGCGACAGGGCTGTGATCATACTTGCGTAAGGCACCCAGTGCGGCACGGTGTACACGCCGGTTGCGGGGGAACCGCGACGTTTCATGCGGATCAGCGCGAGGCTGATCAATGCGAAGACCGCGAGGATGGCGAAGCTGGTGACTTTCGCCAATGTCACAAGCGGGAGCGCCAGCGCGAGAACCAGCACTGCAGCCGAGACCAGCGCCGTCGCCAGAATCGGTGTTTGCGTCTGCGCATGGATTTCGCCAATTCCCGGCGGAAGCCAGCCTTCGCGACTCATTCCGTAGAGCATACGCGCGGCCATGATGATCTGGATCAACGCACCATTGATCACCGCGAACAGGCCGATCAACGCCATGATTTTCGGACTGGCCCCAGTCGCCTTTTCGAACATCAGGGCCAGCGGCGCACCGCTTTCGGACAGCTCATCGAGCGGCAAGATGAGGACGGCGGCCAGCGAAACCACCAGATACAACAGGGTGGAAATTCCGATCGCGAGCAGGATTGCGCGCGGAAGATTGCGCTCGGGCTCCTTGACCTCCTCGGCGACGTTGACCATATCCTCGAATCCGATAAACGCATAAAAAGCGAGGAAACCGCCGAGCGCAATGCCCTCCCAGGAACTTGCTTTGAAGGCAGGAATGAACTCCGGCAGCCGCTCCGGCAACTCGCCGAATGACGGCCCAGCGACAGCAATTATCAGAATCAAGCCACCAACTTCTATTACGGTCGCCACCGCCGCAGCCGTGACGGATTGGGCGATTCCCCAGCTTGCAAGAAAAGCCAGGGCAACGACCGTCACCACGATGATCCATACGTCGGGCCAGTCGAAAAAAATCTGAAAGTAGCCGACAAACCCTTTGGTGATCGTCGCTGCGGAGACCAGCCCGGAAAACACGATGAGGAATCCGACCACGATGGAAAGCCAGCGCAGGCCGAATCCCTGCTGGGTGTAGACCGCCGCTCCACCGGCAAGCGGGAAACGCGAACACAGTTCCATGTAGGTGAAGGCGGATAAACCCGCGGTCACTGCGGCCAGCACGAAGGAAATCGGCGCGTACATACCCGCCGCGGCCGCCACCTTGCCCACCAGAACATAAATGCCGGCGCCGAGAATGGTGCCGAGGCCGTAAAAAGTGATCAGGGGAAGCGACAGCGAACGCCGCAGCCTGGTGCCCTCGGTGCCGCCGCCACCTTTCGATCGGGACTGATCGATGACAGTCATGGTTGTATCCGTTTGGTGACATGAATTGCGATTGTCCTGAAATTCCTGCCGAATCGGCAAAGCAAACCGCCTGCGGCGAGCTTTTCCTCAAGCACTCTGCGGGCTGATCCTCGGATCGATCCGCTACTTCCTTGACCGGTCCGCGGCGCGCCACAAATACCAGCTTGCGACCGTGCGGTAGGGCTTCCACTTCGCGCCGGGTTTCGCCAGGTCCTTTGGCGCCGGAAATTTTCGTTTTCTGAAAGCGGCAGCGAATCCGGCACGGATACCGTAGTCGTCCACCGGCAACACATCCGGACGGCCCAGCCGCGAGATAAGCAACATTTCCACGGTCCAACGGCCGATGCCGCGCACCTGTGTAAGGCGCTCGATGAGCATCTCGTCGTCCATGCGATGCGCCTCTGCCAACGTCGGAATTTCACCTGCCATCGCTTTGCGCGCGAGGTCCCGGATCGACAGCAGTTTGGAATTCGACAGGCCGGCACCACGCAGTTGCTGGTCCGAAATGCGCAGCACCTGCTCCGCCGTCAGGCCATGCGAAACAGGGAACAACGCACAGACTCGCGCGAATATGGACGCGGCGGCCCTGCCATTGAGTTGCTGGTAGACGATCGCTTCCGCGAGCGCCACGAAAATATTCCGCGCTTTTCTGAGTTGCATGCGGAAAGGACCGACGTCGTCGATGAGTTTCGCCAACACCGGATCGGCGCTGCGCAAGTGCTCGACCGCGACGGCAGGGTCGAATCCGAACGCGCCGTCGCCTTCGAACAGCACGCCCTGTCCGCTCGCCCGTGCAGCTTCGATCGACAGCATGCGCAGCTTCGTGGCTATGCCGCCGTTGGCGGAGAATCCGCCGATCTTTCCGCTCGCCGCGAGAACCCGGTGGCAGGGCACGAGGATGGCGAATGGATTGCGTCCGAGCGCTTGTCCGACGGCGCGCGCGGAAATGCCCGCGCCCATTTGCTCGGCAAGCTCGCCGTACGAGAGCGTCGCGCCCGGCGCGATGGCGCGGGCCGCCTCATAGACGCGGCGCTGAAAGGGTGGCACGCGATGCATGTCGAGCACGGTAACCGAAAGGTCCACTTCCTCCCCGGCCAGCAGGGAAATGATGCTGTCCAGGGCGCGCTGAATATCGGGCGGTGGAGTGCCTTCGATTGCGTCGGGATGGTTTTTCAGCAGGCGGGCGCGAGTGTCGGGCTCGCGCGATTCCGGAAGCTGCACGCCGACAATGCCGCGCTCGCTCCACGCGATGCCGCAGCGTCCGATGGTCGTATCAAAAAGTGCAAAGGCGAGCGCCGACATGATGGCGAGATCGTAGCACTACCGCCTTGGTCCCCAACTTTTTGCTCTGCTTCAAGTGTTCCCTTGTCCCGGGAGCGCAGAAGGTGCCTGAAGGAAAATTGCCGTCATTGGTCTGCCGGCAGGGCCCGGACTTAGTGTCCGACAATTACCGGTATCAGCACATCCTGGAAGCCAGGCATCGATCTTTCCGGCGCCAGCGCACGCCTGTTGAGCGCTATTGCAGTTGCTGGATGCCCGCAAGCAGCCATCCGCCGCGGCCCTCCACTGGCTTGCTGAGGTTCCAGACTTCCTCGAAGGGCGTGGCGTCGGCCTCGCTGTTCTCACGCATCGAACCGGAGAAACGCACGCTGGCGAGATAGTCGGTCGGTCCGGTCTCGATGCCGAGCAGGACCGCATCGAG
>JANMYN010000880.1:0-4094 GCA_031382195.1 Betaproteobacteria bacterium | reverse complement strand
CCTATCCGTCGCTTGCGGATGTTCCCGATGCACCGCAGGCGGCCATCGTTGCGCTGGCAGGTGATGCGGCGGTCGAAGCGGTCGAGCAGTGCGCGCAATGCGGCGTGAAAACGGCCGTGGTGATGTCCTCGGGCTTCGGCGAGACCGATCCGATTGCCGGCAAGGCGAAGGAAAAGCGCATGCGCGACGCGGCGCATGCAGGCGGGATGCGCATCGTCGGTCCGAACTCGCAGGGGCTGGCCAATTTTGGCACTGGCGCGATTCTGTCGTTTTCGACGATGTATATCGAAGCTCCGCCGATGGACGGCCCGATCGCGGTGGTCAGCCAGTCGGGTGCGATGAGCGTGGTGCCTTATGGTTTGCTGCGTTCCCGCGGCCTCGGCGTGCGCCACTCGCACGCCACCGGCAACGATGCCGACGTGACCGTCTCGGAACTGGCGTCGGTGGTTGCCGAAGATCCCGACCTGAAGCTGCTGCTGCTCTATCTCGAAAGCATCAACGATCCTTACTTTCTCGCCGAGACCGCGCGCATTGCGCACGAGCGCAATCTGCCTGTGATCGCACTGAAATCCGGGCGCACCGCCGCCGGCCAGGAAGCGGCGAAGTCCCATACCGGGGCGTTGGCGAACGAGGACCGGACGGTCGACGCCTTTCTCGCCAAGCATGGCATATGGCGCGCGCGCGACACCGCCGAACTGGTGGCCAGCGCGGAGATGTATCTGAGAGGCTGGAAACCGAAGGGCCGCAGACTGGTGGCGATCAGCAATTCGGGTGCGGTCTGCGTTATGGCCGCGGACGCCGCCAGCACGCTCGGCATGCCTCTGGCCAAGCTCGGGGACGTAACGCGTGCAGAGCTGGGAAGCATCCTGCCGGGGTTCGCAACCACCACCAATCCGATCGACATCACCGCCGCGCTACTGACCAACAGCGCGTTGTTCTCGCAGATTCTGCCGGTGTTGGCACGCGATTCCGCCGCCGACGCGTTTCTGATCGGCATCCCGGTGGCAGGCCAGGGTTACGATGTCGAAGGCTTTGCCCGCGATTCCGCGAATTTCGCAAAGGGGACAGGCAAGCCGCTGGTCGCCGCGATTCCGCAATCCAATATTGCCGCGCGGTTCAAGGCGCACGGCCTGCCGGTTTTTCCCACCGAATACGAAGCGGTGGCCGCACTGAACCAGTTTCTATCGCACACGGAACTCATGCAGGCATCGAAGGGCAGGGCGCTGGCGAGCACGCGGGCACCGGCTGCGGCCAACAAGCCCTCGGCGATGCTGAACGAAGCGGACAGTCTGAAACTGCTGGCGGACGCGGGGGTGCCGGTCGTGAAATACAGGTTGTGCCGCTCCGCCGACGAAGCGGCAGCGGCATTTGCGGAACTGGGCGCTCCGGTGGCAGTCAAAGGTTGCTCGGCCGACGTTGCTCACAAGAGCGAAATGGGACTGGTGCGCCTGGGGCTGGCCGATGCTGCTCAGGTAAGCACCGCGTTCGCGGAAATGAAGCAGGTGCTGGCGGATCATGGTGCGCGATTTGACGGCGCCATCGTCGCAAAAATGGCGCGCGGCCGCCGCGAGATGATGATCGGCGCCCGCAATGATCCGGTATTTGGACCGATCATTCTGGTCGGCGACGGCGGCAAATACGTCGAGGCCATGCCCGATGTGCAGTTGCTGATTGCGCCCTTCAGCACGGCGGATGTGGAGGAAGCTCTGGGGCGCTTGCGCATTGCACCGCTGCTGGCCGGCGTGCGCGGAGAGCCGGCGCTCGACGTGGAGGCGTTCTGCGACGCGGTGCTTGCCGTCAGCCGGTTGATGATGAATCCGCAATCGTGCGTGGTGAATCTGGATCTGAATCCGGTGCTGCTAGGCGCAAGGGGCGAGGGCTGTCTCGCGCTGGACGCCGTGGTTTACACAACCTAAGGAGTGAAGAGCGAAGGGCGCATGGGGGTGTCGTGCGGACGAGGGGCTGGCGCTTTTCCCGCGTTGACGCGCGCTGGTATTTGCGCCAAGGTTTGTGTACAGGCGCGTGGCATTACAATGAATGTTGGATTCTGGTGTGCTTGAAACAATTTGACACACTTCTTCTATTTTTCTTTGGTCGCAGCCAATCTGTGCGGCTCATAACGAGTAATGAGGCGAATGACTATGATCTATGCATCCGCGTTTCCATCCTATAAGAGACTTTTGCTGATTCTGGTCTGCGCAATGCTTGGGGCCTGCGCGACAACGCAAAGAAGCAGCTCGGGCGGGGGCCAGGAGCCGGCCGCGCCGATTTCGGAGCCGATAAAATCGCAGACTACGGCAAAGCCGCAGACCACCGCCAAGCCGGGCGAGACGGCGAATCCCTCGGCCCCGGGCGCAGCCGGCACCGCTGCAAAACCGAATTCGAATACCGCCAAGCCTGCTGACGCACCTGCGGTCGCCGCTGCCAAGCAGCCCCTGCCGGAAAGCGGTACTGCCATCGAGAATGATGACGAAGCGGCGCGACTGAAACGCCAACTCGCTGAACAGGACGCGCAGATCAACAAGCTGCGCAAAGACCAGCAGGCCGATGCGGCCGGGGTGGATGCGAACGCGAAACAGCAGGAAACAGAAGCTGCGATGCCGCAGGATCAGCCAACTGCCGCGGTCGCGAAACAGCAGGAACAGGAAGCTGCGATGCCGCAGGATCAGCCAACCGCAGCGGCCGCGACGCAACGACCGGCGTCTCCGGTGGCGGCTACCAAGGCGGACGACGCGATTGCCGTGTTCCCCAGCAACAGCAGTGTTGCGGACAACAGGGCTGCGGACAACAGGGCAAGCCGGCCGGACGCTCAGCGCCCGATCGAACACAGCGTTTACTTCGACTTTGACCAATCGCGAGTGGCCGAAAAATATGATTCGATGCTGGTGACCAACGCCGCCTATATCAAGGCACACCCCGACCTTCAAACGGAAGTCCAGGGCAATTGCGACGAACGCGGCAGCCGCGAATACAACCTGGCACTGGGCGCCCGGCGTGCCGAGGCGGTGAAGCGCGCACTGGAGCTGGCTGGCGCCAACGGCAGCAGCATCAGCGCGATCAGCTTTGGTGCGGAAAAACCGGTCACAACAGGCAAAGATGAGGAAAGTTACAGCAAGAATCGCCGCGCCGACATCGTCTATTGAGCGAAACGCGCGCATGAGATTTTTCGCAGTGCTATGGGGCATCGTCCTGCCCTTGGCCGGCTGCGCCACGCAGGACCAGTTGCGCCAGACCGAGGAGCAACAGGGCAACGCTGTACAAGCGCTAAAGGCGGACGCGAACCGCAGCGAAAGCGTGATTTCGGACCTGCGTGCGGAAATCAAGCGCACGCAGAAATCGGTGCATGGACTCGAAGTTGCCCTCACCGAAGCACGCGCCCGTGCGGACGCAGCAAAGGGTCAGGCCGACAGCGCCCTTTCGACATCCCGGGAATTCCTCGCCAACCTGCTCACCGTGCGGGAAGAGCAACGTCGTCAGCTCGACGAGAACGGCGTTGCGTTTGCAGGCCTCAGACGCACGGCCGCAGACCTTGAGTCGCGACTGCAGGCCCAGCAGCGACTGGTCGATCAGGGCGCGGTCGCGTTCAATAACGCGATTCGCCGGCTGAGTGTGATCGAGGCCGGATTGCAGGACGCCGTGCGTCGGGCGACTTTTCTGGAGGCCCAGGCGAAGACGGGACAGGAAGCCGATAACGGCCTGGCCCGGCAACTCGCGACGCTGAGCAAGCAGAGCGAGACCCTGAGCAAGCAGAACGAGACCCTGAGCAAGCAGGTGGAACAAACCCGCTCTGTCATCAGTTCGGAGGGATTGCTGCAAATGATGCGTGAACTGGAAGACGTGCGACGCAATTCCGCTTCGTTGCGCGGATCGATCGAGGAACTGCAGCAGGCGCAGGTGGATGCCGCCACCAAAGGCAGGAACTTCTATGTCGATCTGGATACGCGCATTCAGGCCTTGATCAAGGCGCAGGCGGATTTCGCCGCGCAGGCCAGAGCCTTCTATCTCGATTTCGATAGCCGAATCCAGGCTTTGAAACAGAATCTGCCGGCGCCAGGGCCAGAGGGCAAAGTAAGCATACCGGCCGCACCGCTTCC
>JANMYN010000877.1:0-10856 GCA_031382195.1 Betaproteobacteria bacterium | reverse complement strand
TATGTTGGCGTTGACCTGGGCCGGGGACCACGATCGCTTTTCGCTCTACGTCGCCGTTCTGGTATTGGTCACCTGGTGGCGGTTCTCGCTCGACCCCGCCGGCCCGGTCGCCCGGACATGTATGCTTGCGCTCGCGACTTTATCGATCGGCTACCTGCTTGACGGGATCCTGATAGCCAGCCTGAAATCCGCCTTCGATTTTCCGCGTCCGTCCGTCGTCCTGCCGGCGGACAGCCTGGTCATCATCGGTCCGCCGGAATTGCGCCACAGCTTTCCCAGCGGTCATGCCTCGTTCGCCATGCTCGTGGCGGCCGTGCTGTGGCCGTGGGCGAAGAATCTGGCCACGCGCGTCGCATTGGCGTTTTTTGTCGTGGGGGTCTGTCTGTCGCGGCCCTATCTCGGCGTGCATTTTCCCGCCGATGTGCTATTCAGCAGCCTGAAGTCGCTCCTCGTCGTCATTGCAATTCGCGCCTCGCTTGCAAGGTGGATACCGGCGGCACGCGGGTGACGGGTTAAGGCTATCATGGCGCGATGATGCCTCGGACAGCTACTATGAGGATCCGCCTCGCTGCAATCGCGCTATTGAGCATGCTGGTAGCCGGCAAGGCGTGGGCTGCGGAGCAGCGGCTCGATTCCGACGAATCGGGCTTAACCGCGCAGGCGCGCCGGACGTATTCGCTGGACGCCAAACCCCGCATCAACCGGCTCGATTTCGATTTCCGGGCCGGTGAATCGTCCGCCTGGCTCAATGCCGACGGCGACTTCCACGTTCATGGCTGGGTGGCGCACCGCAGCCTGCGATGCGCCACCTACAGGCTGGGGATGCGATTCGGCATCGGCGCACCAGGCTGTCTGAATGTGGAGTGGATATCGGATCCCGTTTACCTCACGTCGCAATACCAGTGCAACGGGGCAACCGTGGAGCATGATGGGGGCGACGACGCGCCGGAAATTGGCGCGCAGATTGAGAAGATTACTTGCGCTGAACGCGTCATACGCTGCAGCGGATCATGCAAATGACAAAGAGACGAGTCAGACAATCGATGCGGCCCCGGAAGGCCGGGACATCGCCAATTGCAGTCGTGCTGGTTGCCGCTGCGCTGTTGTCGTCCAACGCCCATGCCGAGCTTACGTTGAACGCCAGCGTCGATTTTTTCCAATGGAAGGAAACGACGACTCCGGAAGTCAGGGAAACCGGCCCGCTCTATGGGTTAGGAGTTGCGTATACACAAGAACGCGATGCGGGAGTGCTGTTTGCCTACCGGGGCAAACTGTGGGGCGGGGAGGTTGACTACGATGGCAGCACGTTGTTCGGCGGCACCCCGGTCAAGGGCACCACCAACTACACCGGGCTCGACAACGAACTGCAGGTGCGGTGGCGCAAGCCTGGCAAGACCGGGGGCAGCGTGGACGGAGTCCTGGGAGCCGGCCTTGACGTTTGGCGCCGGAATCTTACCGCCGCGCAAAAGGAAGACTATGCGGTCGGTTACCTGCGCCTCGGCGTCGAATCACGCACGGACGATTTCAGCAAATGGTCGGCATCGCTGGGTTTCAAGTACCCGATATGGACTTACGAGAACGCGCATCTGGATAGCATCGGATTCGATTCGAATCCGATCCTGCATCCCGGCGGGGAAATCTCGCCATTCGGCAGCCTGGGCTATCGTTTCACACCGAAGCTGCAAGTGGTGGGCTACTACGACAGTTTCCGCTTCTCCAGGTCGGCGCCGGTTCAGACGAACGAAATCGCCACCGGGTCCCCAACCACGCTGGTGCAGCCTGCTTCCACGATGTCTGTTTTCGGCATTAAAGTGGAATACTTTCTGCACTAAAGTGCCCGCCCTGCCAAGTTCAGCGCCGCTCGATACGCGCATGACTACGTTCGATCACCGCCTGTGCACGGCGCCAATGATGGATTGGTCCGATCGACATTGCCGCTATTTCTTCCGCAAGCTATCCTTGCACGCCGTGGTTTACACCGAGATGGTCACGACTGGCGCGCTGATCCATGGCGATGCCGAGCGGCATCTACGCTTTGATGCCGCGGAACATCCGGTTGCGCTGCAACTGGGCGGCTCCAGTCCCGCTGAACTCGCGCAATGCGCCCGTCTCGGTGAGCAGTACGGCTACGACGAAATCAACTTGAATTGTGGATGCCCGTCCGAGCGCGTGCAGCACGGCGCCTTCGGCGCCTGCCTGATGGCCGAGCCGCAACTGGTTGCCGATTGCGTGAAGGCAATGCGGAATGCGGTGTCGATACCGGTGACGGTCAAGCATCGCCTTGGCATCGATTCGATCGAGGCTTACGAATTCGTCCAGGGTTTCGTCGCAACGCTCGCCCGCGCAGGCTGCGATACCTTCTTCGTACACGCGCGCAACGCGGTGCTCAAAGGTCTTTCCCCGAAAGACAATCGCGAGCTGCCGCCGCTGAAATACGACTACGTGTACCGCCTGAAACGCGACTTCCCCGGACTGCGCATTGTCCTCAATGGCGGCATAAGTACGCTGGACGCGATCGAACCGCATTTGTCGCAGGTCGATGGCATCATGCTCGGTCGCGCTGCGTATCACGACTCTTACATGCTCGCGCGGGCAGACGCACGCATGTTCGGTGGACCGCTGCGTTCGCGTTCGGACATTGTTGACGATATGTTCGCCTATGCCACCGGTCAGGTGACAAGAGGCACTCCGCTTCGGGCAATCGTGAGACACATGCTCGGGCTCTATCATGGCCAATCGAATGCAAGAATCTGGCGGCGCATGCTATCGGATGCAAATCTGCTCGCGGCCAACCGTCCCGGCCTTCTGCTCGATGCCATGAAGGCGACGGAAAACAGCGCGCCGATGCACGCTGCGCTCGCCTAGTCGGCGCCAGACAATTCTCACACTCAGGAAAAAACGATGGAATACGCGAATCTCGGCAGTACCGGCCTGAAAGTCTCACGCATCTGCCTGGGCTGCATGAGCTACGGTTCGCCCAAGTGGCGCGACTGGGTACTCGACTACGATGCGTCGAAACCCTTCTTCAAGCGCGCGCTTGATCTCGGCATCAACTTCTTCGACACCGCGGACATGTACTCGGACGGCGAGAGCGAAGTGGTCACCGGACGGGCCCTGCGGGAACTCGGCGTATCGCGGGAAAAGGTCGTCGTGGCGACCAGTTCGCAAAGATGCTGCATGTTTCGGATAGCAACGGATACTCTCGCTTCGCGACCATGCAGAATCATTACAACCTGGTGTATCGCGAAGAAGAACGCGAAATGAATCCGCTTTGCCGCGAGGAAGGCATCGGTTTGATTCCATGGAGCCCGCTGGCGCGCGGTTTCCTGGCCGGCAACCGCACCAGGGAAAACTGGGGCGCGACAACCAGAGCGAAGAGCGACGACTTCGCGCACAGCATGTATTACGAGGATTCGGATTTCGAAGTCGTCAAGCGGGTGACGGAAGTCGCGAAGACACGCGGCGTGCCAAACGCACAGGTAGCGATCGCGTGGCTGTTGCAGCAATCCGGCGTGACGGCACCCATCGTCGGCGCGACCAAGATGCAGCACCTCGAAGATGCGGTAGCGGCGCTCTCGGTGAAACTGACCGGAGAAGAGCTCGCGTCGCTTGCCGAACCTTACAAGCCTCACCCCGTGCTTGGCAATCTGAGCTGAGCGCAATCAACCAGGACGATGGCCCTGCCATGACTGCAATCCGCTTCGATACCTATTATCGATACGACGACCTCGTGCGCTTTCTGACCGCTTGGGCTGAAACACATCCGGGGCTCGTGCGGCTCGAACCGGTGGGCAAAAGCTACGAGGGCCGCGAGATCTATGTCGTGCGCGTCACCAATTACAAAACCGGACTCGACACCGACAAGCCGGCGTTGTGGGTCGACGGCAACATCCACGCAGCCGAAGTCGCCGGTTCGATGGCCTGCCTGCACCTGCTGCATCGCCTGATCACCGGCTACGGCAAAGATGCCGACATTACCCGTTGCCTCGACACGCGCGCGTTCTACGTGTGCCCGCGCGTGAATCCCGACGGTGCCGAATGGGCGCTGGCCGATGTGCCGAAGTTCATCCGCTCCAGCACGCGCCCCTACCCCTACGACGAGGAGCCGGTCGGCGGACTGAAGCGCGAGGACATCGACGGCGACGGCAGAATTCTGTCAATGCGCGTACCCGACCCGAACGGGCCCTGGAAACTGTGCGAGCAGGACTCTCGAATTCTGGTGCGCCGCGATCCGGTTGAGATCGGCGGACGCTACTACCGGCTGCTGCCCGAGGGTCGCGTCGAGGAATTCGACGGTGTCAATCTGAAGTTGCAGG
Organism: Betaproteobacteria bacterium; assembly: GCA_031382195.1. Taxonomy (GTDB): domain Bacteria; phylum Pseudomonadota; class Gammaproteobacteria; order Burkholderiales; family JACQAP01; genus JACQAP01. The sequence continues at coordinate 6,540 of JANMYN010000877.1, read as the reverse complement.
CGCGCAAGGAACGGCTCGACCTCAATCGGAATTTTCCGGCGTTCTGGCGCGCCGAGCACGAGCAGATGGGCGCCGGTCCGTTTCCAACTTCCGAACCGGAGATCGCCGCGGTAACCGGCTTCATTGCGCGGCATCCGAACATCACCGCCGCAATCGCCTTCCATACTTACAGCGGCGTGCTGCTGCGCCCCTACTCGCACCTTGCCGATGAGCAGATGCCGCCAGAAGATTTATGGACTTACCAGAAAATCGGCGAGCAAGGCACGCAGATCACCGGCTACCCGGTCGCGTCCGCGTATCACGAGTTCCGGTACCACCCCAAGGAAGTCATCACCGGCGATTTCGACTCCTGGATGTACGACCATCGCGGCGTATTCGCCTGGACCGTGGAAATCTGGAGCCCGCAACGGCAGGCCGGCATCACGGACTACAAATACATCGACTGGTACCGCGAGCACCCGATCGAGGACGATCTCAAGCTGATGAAGTGGAACGACACGGTGCTCAAGGGCAAGGGCTTCGTCGACTGGTACGAGTTCGAGCATCCACAACTCGGGCACGTGGAACTGGGCGGCTGGCAAAGCCTCTACACCTGGAGCAATCCGCCGCCGCAGCTACTGGAAAGGGAGATTGCGCCGTTCTCGCGCTGGCTCACCTGGCATGCGCTGATCTCGCCGAAGCTGGAAATTCTCGAAGCGAGCGCGACTTTGCTCGGCAAGGACACATGGCGCGTGCGTCTCGCGCTGCAGAACACCGGCTGGCTGCCCACCTATGTCACGAAGATGGCGAAAAACAAGAAGCTCGCGCGCGGCTTAGTCTGTGAAATAGAATTGCCGGAAAAGGCGACGCTTGAAACCGGCAAGCTGCGCGAGGAACTCGGTCAGCTCGAGGGTCGCGCCCACAAGCCGGCTGCGGCCAACACATGGGCCGGATCGAGTGCGGACGAAACCGACGATCGCCTCACAGTCGAGTGGGTCGTGCGCGCGGCCAAAGGCTCGGTGATCAAGCTCACCGCCCGCCACGAGCGCGCCGGCCGCGCAAGCGCAACTGTGGCGCTCACCTGAGGTTGCAGCATGGCAACGTCCAGAAGCATCCTTAATACGATTGGTTTCGCTCTCGTGGTGGCGGGCCTGCCTCCGCTGGCGCTTGCACTCGGCTGGCTGATCGTGCCTGCCGATGATCTTCCCGTTCCGCTGTGGGCGATGGGCTGCGGCGGTGCGGCGCTTGTGTTTGCCGGATTGTCGCTGCTGATTCCCGAATCGCTTTCGCGTCCGCGCGGCTTGCTGGCATCGTTGTCGGTCACCGCACTGGCGACCCTGTACAACTGGATTGCCTTCGGTCACGTGCAGGGAGGCTGGCGACTCCTGCTCGAATCCCTGATGAATTCGCTGGCGCTGCGGGCAAATGCGGTGCATAACATCGTGGTTCTGTTCGCCGTGTTGCTGACGCTGCTCGCCCTGTGGAGCTGGATACATTGGGCCCGCCATATGGTGGAACGGGACGCGGCAACTCTTCTGAAAAGCGCCGGACGTAAACGCAAGGCGCTCGATGGCATAGAATGAACATTGCATTTGTAAGGAGCACAGGTGATGAGACTTAAATCCGCGCTGATCTGCGCAATGGCGACCTTGGCCGTGCTCTGCGCGGGAGCGGCACACCCAGCCGATAAGGATCAGAAATACACCAAGGAGGCATTCAAGTCCGACGTGAAATCGGCCGGCAAAGGCATCAAGGACGCGGCCGTGACCGTTGGCCGTCAAGTGGGCACCGGGACGAAGAAGGCATACCGCAGCGCGAAGACAAAAATCAAAAAAGACGTGAAAGATGGCAAGCCTGGCGACGGCAGCATCACAAAGAAGAACGAAGCCGCTCCGACCGCAACTGAAGGCCACAAATAGCATCCTGCTTTACCTCAAGTTCGTCAGGAGTCCGTATCGTGACCGGCCTTGAAATAGGATGCCGGTTTCTATTTAGAGAAGATACCTTAAACAAAAATACTCCACGCGGAGCGAGGGTATCCGCGTCCTCTGCGGTGAATGCGTTTCGGAGTCTGTGATGAACGCTTATTGAGACTCACACTGGATGATCACCGATCCGCTCTTCTATGCGCTGGCGATACCCGCCATCCTCATCACTGGCCTTTCCAAGGCAGGATTCGGTGGCGCGATGGGCGGACTTGCGGTCCCGCTGATGTCCCTCGTCATTGCGCCCGCGGAAGCGGCCGGCATCATGCTGCCGATCCTGTGCGCGATGGACGCTGTCGGCCTGCGCCGGTTCGCAGGATCTTTCGATTGGAGCAATCTGCGCATTATCCTTCCGGGCGCGATCGTCGGCATAGCATTGGGTACGTTGTGTTTCGGGTTGCTCGACCAGGGATGGTTGCTGCTGCTGGTCGGGGCCATCGGAGTCGGCTTTCCGTTGCTCAATTGGAGTGGACTCGCCCGCCGCCAACAGCCGGCCGGCATATCCGTCATGAAGGGCGGCTTCTGGTCTGCGATTTCCGGGTTTACCAGCTTCGTCTGCCATAACGGCGGCGCGCCGCTGCTGGTCTACCTGATGCCGCAGCGGCTGGAGAGAAAGCTCTTCGTCGGCACTACGATAATGTTTTTCATGGTCGTGAACTACGTCAAACTGGTGCCGTATTATTTTCTCGGGCAGCTTCAGCCCACCAATCTGCTCACCGCGCTGGTGCTGCTGCCGCTGGCGCCGCTCGGCGTTTACCTCGGCCTGTCGATGCAGCATCGCGTTACGGACAGCACGGTTTACCGCTGGGCCAATATCCTGCTATTCGCCACCGGCTGCAAACTGATCTTTGACGGTGTTTCCAGGTTATCCGCGCACGGCATGCTGCATGGATGATGCGCGTTACTTCTTTCCCCAGCGTTCAATGAGCCGAAGGGCGGCTTGTCTCTGTTCTTCGCCCTGCTCTGGCGAAAGCGGCCCGCTCGCGGCCCAGTGCAGAACATCCCGGTAGTCGGCCTTCGCGATTTGCACGAAGTAAAGCAGCTTGTCTTCGCTGCCCTCGCTCAGCGCAATAATGGCCAGTTGCACACGCTCTCTTTCGCGCTCGTAAGTTTCCGTGCCGTAGAGATCCAGGACGCCGAGGATCGTTGCAGAATCGCCGGCCGGGAAGGCCGCCTGTATGGCCGCAATTACGTCATCGCGCGTGTTTGCCATATCCGCATTTCCCCGGTTCTTTACAGACCTGTCTCCGGCGACACTGAATTGCGTACCCGGAATTGGCTAATCGCATAAACGGTTCGGTCCCGCTTGTTCTCCGAAGGCAACGCTATACCAAATTCTCAATGGTCGACAAGGAAACGTTTTCGAGCAGCGCGCTGCTGCCGCGGGCTTGCTGCGTTGCACTTCTTCGCGAGTTCCGAAAGGGGTCGGCGACGTTCACGGATCGAAGCGGATGTGCTGATGCCACCAATGACCGAACGGATTCGAATGCAGGATGCTTTCGATCACCTCGTTCGAGATGCGCGGCAGGCCGGTGCCTTCGACCACCCGGTTGACGCCGCGCAGGCCCTCCATGCTTTCCCGCACGTCCGAAAAAGGAAAATCGGTGCCAAAGAAAATCTTGTCGGTCATCCGGTATTCCTGCGCGCAGGCGAGGATGTTCCAGAACTGCCAGGGCCTGTAGAACAGCGCCGAAATCTCGCAGTAGACGTTGGGTTGCTTCCTCACCACCGCGATGGTTTCCTCGTACCAAGGATGGCCCATATGGGCGCAGATCATTTTCAGATACGGGTAGCGCAGTGCGACCGGCTCGACGTGAATGGCCCGGCCCAACTCGATCGGCGCATTGCGGGCGAAGGTTGTACCCATATGCAGCGTGAGCGGCAGGTCGTGCCGCACGCAGTATTCGTACACCGGCGTCATGCGCGCATCGGAAAGCGGCACGCCGTTATAAATCGGCCCGTACTTCACGCCGCGCAGCTTCAGATCCTCGACCGCATGTACCAGCCGGTCCATATAGTCGGGCCGGCGCGGGTCCACGTAGGCGAAGCCGACGAACCTGGAAGGGTACTTCGCCACGCACGCGGCACAGGTTTCATCGTCGCTCTCGATGCCCCCGCTGTCGCCGTAGCGGATCGGAAACACGATCGCCTTGTAAACGTCCTGCATTGCCTGGTAGAGCGTGTCGGCGTCGGCCAGCAACCCCGGCGCGCCGTCCGGCCGCACGCGCGCCATCTGCTCGCGCCACAGCGGCGTGACCTGGTCGTGGTTCCAGATGTTGACGTGGCAATCGACGATCATGAATGGTCTCTCCGGCGGGCCTTCTACAGGGGAATTGTGGGGTCGGATTTGCCGAATAGTTTGAGGCAAAGGAAGCCGGCTGTTCCCGCCATCAGCGAAGCCAGGAGAATGGCCATTTTAGAGGCGTTTATAGTCTCCGCATTTCCGGCAAAAGCGAGATTGGCAATGAAAATTGACATCGTAAATCCGATGCCGCCAAGAATCCCGGCGCCAGAAATATGCCGCCAATTCAAATCGGAAGGCAAGCGGCATAGGCCCGTTGCGACGGCGACGAAACACAACAAGGTCACGCCCAAGGGTTTGCCCAGAATCAACCCGGCGGTGATGCCGACGCTGTTTGTGCTGGTCAGGTTTTGCATCCAGTTCGCGCCGACAAAGATGCCCGTATTCGCCAATGCGAAAATCGGCAAAATGATGAACGCAACGGGTTTGTGCAATAAATCTTCGAGCTTGTGGGAAGGTGACTTTTCGTCGTCGTCTTTGGCGGAGAACGGGATTGCGAAGGCGAGCATGACGCCGGCAATCGTCGCATGAACGCCTGACTTGAGCATGAGAAACCACATCAACGCGCCGCCGAGCATATAAGGGGCGAGGGATAGGACCCGGAAGAGACGATTCAATGCGATAAGCAGAGCCCAAACTGCCAATGCACCAGCAAGATACCAAACCGAAAGTTGCACCGTGTAGAACGCGGCAATAATGACTATCGCGCCCAGATCGTCGATGACGGCGAAAGCCACGACAAACACCTTCAGCGACGCGGGAACACGGTTTCCGAGAATGGCCAGGACGCCAAGGGCAAACGCGATATCGGTTGCCATCGGAATCCCGATTCCGGCTTGCGTCGGCGTCCCCGCATTGAGTGAGAAATGAATAAGAGCCGGTGCGACCATTCCGCCGATGGCCGCAACAATCGGTAGAAGGGCGTTCTTGAAGTTGGACAGATCACCGATGTAAAGCTCGCGTTCGAGTTCCAGGCCGATGAGCAGAAAGAAAATCGCCATCAGCGCGTCGTTTGTCCAATGCTCGATGCTGAGACCTCCGACATGCGTCTGCCACAAACCCAGATAATCGGTGCCGCTCGAGGAATTTGTAATCAGGAGCGAGATTACAGTACAGATAATCAGCAGAATCCCGCTCGATTTTTCCGAGTCGAAAAAGTTATTGAACGTGTTTGACAAGCGTCGCTGACCTATATCCATAGTCGCCTTCAGATGAGAACATCAAACCGCGCGGGTTTCAGACCGGATGCATAACGCTCGCCTTCACACGTTGCCGACAAGCGATGTGAGGGGCGAACCCGACGGGGCAGCCGTTGGGCGGTTGGCGCAAGGCGTTGTCGGGACCAGTCAGCGCACCACGCGAATATCGATCTCCCGGTCAACGAATGTCCATTCCTCTGTGACGCGAAGTTCAGCCACCAACTCATCGAAGGCCGCGGAATCCGACGGCGCGTACTCAAACCACGTCAGGAAATCGAATGGCTCGTTGTCTCCGAGGTCACGGCAGTGATGCAGGCGCCGCGCCACTGCGGGCAGATACCGTAGTCCCATCGCTACGTGCTTAGAGCTTTCCTCAAAAATCCTTCGGCGTTCGTCCTGGGCGAGGGCCCACCATGACGCGGTCTTGCGAATCGGGATAAGCGCGGCGCATGTTGCTTGCGGTTGACCGAGTGTCGGTTGATTTTCCTGGAGCCGGTCTTTCTCCTGACGAATCACGTAGCGCTCATTGCTTGTGATCCCACGCAGGAGCCACTTCGCACGTTCAGGCATTACCGGGACGGCCCCCGCAACGATGTTTAACCTTTTCACATCGGCAAGGGCATCTCCGACCACGGCGCGCATACTCACGACCCGCCACGGACCGATCTCACCACCGGCGAACGAAAAAATCCGGACATTCATTTCGGTGGCTGACCCTGTGACTGCAGAGATGGTCTGCGCATTGCGGCAGGCCCACGGCGACTGTTCGTGAGCCAAGACATTAGCAGCCCATCGGCACTAGTGAATGGTTAGGCTTGCCCTTCCGGCGTGGGAAACACGCTGACACGGAACATTCGATTGCTACCTTCATTAGCTTGTCTTCTCTACCGTAGCAATGGCCTCGATCGCGACGAGCACGCCCGGAATATCCGCGCCGAAGCGAGCCATCGCGCGAGCCGGCTTCGGCCCCGGGAAGAATTCCGCGTACGCCTCGTTCATCTCCTTGTACAGGTCGGTGCGCGCCAGCAGCACCGTGATCTTCACGACCTGATCAAGCGAACTGCCCGCCGCCTCC
>JANMYN010000427.1:0-6119 GCA_031382195.1 Betaproteobacteria bacterium | reverse complement strand
AGGCACGAATACCCTCGCGTTAGCGTGGAGTACCCATTTAGAACACGAAGGAACACGAAGGAACACGTAGAGATCAATATCCAGTTCAGAATTACTTGGTGAAGTTGACTGAATTCTGCGGTACGCGCGCGAATTGCAGGTTCTGTCTGTCCGGAATCAACCGAAGTTCCGTTCGGAGCATGAATTTCATTCCAGCCCTTGGCTTTCTTCGTGTGTCTTCGTGTGCTAAATGGGTAATCCACGCTAACGCGAGGGTATTCGTGCCTTCGTGGTAAGACTTTGGATCTTCGGGAGCCGTTGATGAGAAAGAAGCCGACCGCAACGATCTTCGCACTGATGATTGCCGTATTCGTTCCGCAAGGACACGCGGCAGGCCCGGATCACGTCGACATCACCTGGATGTCGATCGCCAACATCCATTATCAGATGGGATCGGTCGGCGTGCTCACCGACGGTTACATCACCCGCATTCCGGAAAGCGAATTTCACGGCGGCGGCGGTGGGTATGCGTATACCAACAAACCGTGGAAGCCGGACGTCGCCGCGGTTACGCGGGTGCTCGACGCGATCGGCGGGCCGGACAAGATCAAGCTGCTGCTTACCGGCCACAGCCACTGGGACCATTCCTTCGACACCGCGACGTGGTCGCGCCTGACCGGCGCGCCGATCATCGGCTCGCAGACCACCTGTTTCGAAGTGATGGCGGAAAACCTGCCGGCCGAGCGCTGCAGGCCCGTTTACGGCCTGGAAAAAATCAACATCGCCGAAGGTGTGACGATGCGCGTGGTGCGCTGGAACCACAGCGGCGATCCGGCAAAGAACTGGGAGCAGCACGATCCGGTCGAACTCGAAGACGTTCCGCGCCAGGATCCGGCGACCGGCGGCCTGAAGGCCGGCGTAGCGGAGGACTTCCCGAACGGCGGCGGCAATCGCGGCTTTCTGTTCACCGTGGACGGGCCCCAGGGACGCTACAACTGGTTCTACCAGAACTCGGCCAGTGCGGTGGATATGCACGTGCCAATCGTGATCAAGGGCGTGGACTATGGTGCGCCGATTGAGAATCTCAAGAACGCTATGCGCGATGCCGGGCTGGAGTCGGTGGACTTATGGATCGGCACCGGCGGGCTGCCGGTCGCGCAACTGGTGGTGCCGGTCATCAAACCAAAAGCGTACATCCCAATCCACTGGGATGGCCTTTGGCAGCCGTTCGAAGCCGGCATGCCTTGGCCGTTTTCCGATTCGGCGGTGGAAGATTATCTGGCGAAGTCGGGTGTGAAATTGCTCAAGCCCGGTCAATACATGGACAAATGGCAGTTGGACAAAACGGGCATCCGCCCCGTTGAAAACAGCGCGATCAAGAGGACGCTCGGGTTCTCCGTCATCCAGTCTTTTCCGGCCAACTAGGCGCCTGCCCCGCCAGCTGTCTACTTCTTCAGGCTGTCGCGGATCTGTCGCAGCAACAACACGTCTTCGGGCGTCGCGGCTGGTGCGGCGGGAGCGGGCGCAGCCTCCTGCTTGAGTCTGTTCATCTGCTTGATCATCATGAAAATGATGAAGGCGAGAATGATGAAGTAGATAGAGACGGTGATGAAATTACCGTAGGCGAACACCGCGCCGGCCTTCTTCGCTTCGGCGAGCGGCAATCCCGCGGCCTGGCCGTTCAGCCCGACGTAATAACTGCTGAAATCCAGACCCCCTGTCACCTTGCTGACAAGCGGCATGATCAGGTCGTTCACGATGGAATCCACGATCTTGCCGAACGCGCCGCCAATGATGACGCCCACCGCAAGATCCATCACGTTGCCCTTCACCGCAAACTCTTTGAACTCGCTCGCTATGCTCATGTCTATTCCTTCTTGATTTTCAGATAGTGCACCGGTAGCAGACCGGTTCCGGAACCACGCTTCGGCCACCAGCGCGCTGTTATGCGCCTCCTAAAACTCATCTCAACAAGTTTGTAGCCGACTCGGCGTCCTTGCCTTTGCTCCCGACCCCTGGATCGCAAGGGACATTCGCATGGTATCTGTTTCCAGTGCCTAGCCATTACAGGCAGGCCTCCGCGCGTTAATCCAATACTTCTTTCGCCGATCACCTGGCAGAGCCGTGCTCGTGTCAACCTGACCGGGGATGCCGCGTTGCGAGTCGCTTTTTTTTGGGGTTGGGTTCCCCGCGACCTGCACACGATGACGGGGAACGCGGCGAACTCGGCGCAGCAATCCGGGTCTGAGATTTTGTAAGCGATCTCATTCAACATCGCGGGCAACTCGCCCGCTTTGCATTTTAGGAGGCCAACACAATGCTTTCCAGACTCACAGCAAGAAAATTTCTGGTCGCCGCAATCATTCCCGCGGTGTTCGGCGTGTACTACGCATTCGCACTGCCGGGACATACGCCGGCCACGGCAGCCCCACAAGCCAGCACCCCGGCCGGTTCGTCGTCAACGCCGCGGCTTCCGGATTTCACCCGGATCGTCGAAGAGAACGGTCCCTCGGTGGTGAATGTCAGCGTGTCGCGCACGACACCGGTCGCCGCCCAGGGACAGATGCCGGGCATACCCGGGCTCTCCCCTGATGATCCGATGCAGGAATTCTTCCGTCGCTTCGGCCAGCCCGGACCGCAGGGGCCGCAAGGAGCGCCCGAAGTTCAGCGCGGCCTGGGTTCCGGCTTCATAGTCAGCCCGGATGGCATCATCATCACCAATGCGCATGTGGTCGCGGGCGCTACCGACATCAGCGTGAAGCTGACGGATCGGCGTGAATTCGACGCCAAGGTGGTTGGCGTAGACAAGCGCACCGACATTGCGGTGCTGAAGATCGACGCAAAGAATCTGCCTGCCGTAAAAATCGGCCGTGCTGACAATCTGAAAGTGGGCGAGTGGGTTGCGGCCATCGGTTCGCCGTTTGGTTTCGAGAACACCGTGACTTCAGGCATCGTCAGCGCGAAAGCGCGCGCGCTCCCGGATGAGAACTATGTGCCCTTCATCCAAACCGATGTGGCGGTCAATCCCGGCAATTCCGGCGGCCCGCTGTTCAACATGGACGGCGAAGTGGTCGGCGTAAATTCGCAAATCTACAGCCGCACTGGCGGTTTCATGGGCCTTTCGTTCGCGATCCCGATCGAGGTGGCCATGCAGGTCAAGGATGACCTGGTTCATGACGGCAAGGTCACGCGCGGCCGTATCGGTGTGCAGATCCAGGAAGTCAACCAGGCGCTGGCCAATTCCTTCGGCCTGCCGAAACCGCAAGGCGCGCTCATTAGCGGCGTGGAGCCGGGTAGCCCCGCAGACAAAGCCGGATTGAAGTCCGGCGACATTGTGCTCGGTGTCAACAGCAAGGAGATCAACCAGCTCTCCGAACTGTCCGGCGCAATTGCCGCGACCAAGCCCGGTAACAACGCCAGGCTGCAGGTATGGCGTGAAGGCAAGAGCCGCGACATCGATGTCAAAGTGGCTGAACTCACGGAGCAGAAAGTCGCCGTGAATAATGGCGGCGATGCGCAAACCTCGGCGAAGCTCGGGCTGACTGTGCGCGAACTGGCGCCGGACGAGCGCTCGCAGCTCAAAACCGAAGGTGGGCTGCTGGTACAGAACGCCTCCGGTGCAGCGGCCCGCGCCGGTATTCAGCCGGGTGACGTAATCCTGGCGTTCAACGACACGCCGCTCAAATCCGTCGAGCAACTAAAGAGTCTGGTCAAGAAGTCGGACAAGACGGTTGCCCTGCTGATCCAACGGGACACAAACCGCATGTACGTACCGGTCCAGATCGGCTGAGCGGATTCGCGCGCGGCCAAAAGGGCGGGCTGCCGAAGGCAGTCCGCCCTTATTCTTTTGCGGGGTTGGAAATAACGGTCCCATTAGTCCAGCAGGTCGGGTTGCTCCTTGACGATGCGCTGGTATAGCGGCTGGAATGCGAGCCAGCCACCATAGGGCGTGCCTAACTGCTGGCGCGTCAGCATCGCACTTTCGTCGTCGATTATGTGCGGTTTGCCGGCCGCCTCCGCCAGCAACTGCGCCTGGCAGGAACGCTCCATCGTTATGAACCACCAGGCCGCCTCGTCGACGGTTTGGCCGACGGTGAGATTGCCGTGGTTGATCATGATCAGCGCTTTGTTCTTGCCCAATGCACGACCGATGCGATCACCTTCTTCGGTGTCATAGACACTGCCGTTGTATTCGTGAAACACCGAATGATCCTTGTAGAACACGCAGGCATCCTGTGTCAGCGGATCAAGAAGCCGGCCGAGCGATGACCAGCTCTTGCCATAAACCGCATGCGCGTGCGCAGCCGCAGCCACGTCGGGACGGGCCACGTGCACGCGCGAGTGGATGGCAAAAGCCGCGGCATTGCAGAGCTTGCCGACCCTGACCTCGCCCTCGTGGCTGATCAGCGAGAGATTGGATACCTTGATATGGCTGAAAGGGGTCGCATAGGGATTCACCCAGAAACAATCCTTGTGCTCCGGATCGCGCGCCGTGATATGCCCGGCGATGCCCTCGTCGAAACCGAATTTCGAAAACAGACGAAAGGCCGCGGCCAATCGCTGCTTGATGTGCAAACGCTCCTGCTCCAGATTATCGAAGCTCGGCAGCTCCGGCCTGAAGACTTCCATTTTCATCGCTTGGCCTCCTCTGCTGGGTTCCCGGATCGCCGCACGCCCCCCGCAGGTCATTATAGCCAAGGGTCGCGGACCCGCCGTGCGCCACTTATCGGACCGAATAACGAAGTGGTCTGCACCAGGCGCAGTGGTATGGGCCTAAACCGGCACTCAAATACGCCGGAACGACCGGCCCCCCCTGCCTTTCGAAGCCTGGATTACGATGCCGCTGACCCCCCGACTTATCGACAATTTCCAGGCTCCCGATTACGCAGGTCGCCTACCATGTTAAACAGCCAGGACGCAACAACATCGTCGAATTCAGCCCTGCTGCGGGTGCGTGACAATGCCTAATTTGTAGGCAGCAAAAATTGCCGCCCGGGGCCGGGCGGCCCTGAATCCCAATACTGGCGCGGTCGCTTGCGGCAACCTCGGATTCATGGCTCAATTTCCACAATAAAAACTACACGAATTATTGTCGCAAGTGCCGATTAACCAGAGCAGCCGGCTATCAAGGGAGGCCGACGTGCCCAATAAGGATCACGCCAGGGATTACTCCGATCTCAGTCCGGAGCTGATCGAGGTCGTCCGTGCGCTGCAGGCATCGCTGGCGGAAAAACGCGTGCGCCAGCAACTCCAATCCGTGGACAGCGAGCGGCCGTCGAAGCTTGAGTCCGCTTTCGCCGCGCAGCAAGCCAAGCGGGCCGGGCGGTCGGATGTCGCCAGCCATCCGCAACTGCTTGCCGCTGTGGTTGAGTCCGCGGATGCCGGAATCCTCAGCGAAACCTGGAACGGCGTGCTCCTGACCTGGAACAAGGGCGCGGAGGGTATTTTTGGCTATAGCGCCGCGGAAATGGTCGGTAACAGCCGCGCTTGCCTGATTCCGGAATTCCTCAAGGACGAGGACGCCAAGATCATGAATCAGGTGATCGAGGGCAAAGCCAGGCTGCACCGCGAGACAGTCTGGCAGCACAAGGACGGCAAGTTTGTGGACGTGGCGGTGAGTTTCTCCCCGGTCGTCGAGAATGACAAAGTTGTGCGCTTGTCCATTGTTGCCAACGACATCACCGAGCGCAAGCGCATGGAGCGCGCGCTCATGGAAAGCGAGCGCAAACACCGCCAACGCGCAGCGGAACTGAGGATTGTCCTCGATGCGGTACCGGCGGCAGTCTGCATTGCCAACGATGCAGAATGCAAGTCGATCACCGGCAATCGCATGGCATACGATCTACTTCGTCTTCCCCAGGGCAGCAATTTGGCGGTCACGGCAATCGATGACGATAAACACGCGGCATTTCGCATGTTTCGCAATGGGCGCGCACTGGAGATGCACGAACAGCCGGTGCAGATGGCCGCTTTTCGCGGCATTGAGGTGCGCGACTTCGAGCAAGACGTCGTCTTCGACGATGGCACCATCCGCCACCTGATCGGCAACGCCGCGCCGCTGCGCGATTCCGCCGGGAAGGTTTATGGCGCAGTGGGGGCTTTCATGGACATCACGACGCGGCGGAACATGGAAGAGCAGA
>JANMYN010000770.1:0-1569 GCA_031382195.1 Betaproteobacteria bacterium | reverse complement strand
GTATTTCGGGTTCTGCGCCGACTGGTAAAGCAGCGACGGATTGGTGGTCGCATCCTGCGGCCGCAGCCGCGCGATGGCCTCGATATCGCCGGTATCGGCGACAATGACCGAGGTTTTTTTCAGGGATTCGAGCAGATTCATAGTGCGCTCCTGTAAACACCTGCTGTAAAAGAGGCCGGGCAGGACGATAAATTACCACGGTCCGGGACATTGTCGCCGTTTGGCGTCATGCATGCCGATGGAATCGCCCCCTATAATGACATCCGGGCCGACAATACGGAGCGCTGTCCCATGTTGCGAAGTCTGTTTCAAGCCATCGAACAATTTCTGGGTCCCTCGCTCGACACGACCGCAAGCATTGTCTACTGGTCGAGTATCGTTCTTCTTGCCCATCGCCTATTCTCGCCGATGTTCCGGCTGCGAATGGAAATGGTCTCGGCGCGGTTGAAACTGGAAGAAAGCGTCGTGATGGAGTGCCCCTACTGCCATCGCGAAACCGTCGTGCGCGATGCCCAATGCGCATTCTGCCGCAAGAGCCTGGAACTGCCTTTCACCATGCGCGCGTGGCATTTCATCCGCTTGCGGCGCCAGCCGATGTGGTGGCGCTGGACGCGCTGGACATGGGACAGCGTGGGACTTGCAATATTCGTGGCGTTGACGGTCGCCGGACTCATGGCCCTGCACGCCTGGGCGCCGGGCAGCCCACTGCAAAAACTGTTCGTCGGCCTGGCACTTGCGTGCTGGGTTGCGATCAGCTGGCTTATTGCACGCATCCTGGATCTCGGCGGGAGCGGTCCGATCGCGCGGCTACGCGACACGGTGTTCGCCTTTGCCGTTGCCGGTGTGCTCGCAGTTTCGCTTCTATTGGCCGCCGAATCGAAACCGGTGGCGGAATTCGTGATGTGGCGCGTGCCGGTCGGCGAGGGCGCGATAGCCCGGATCGACAATCAGGCGCTCACGCTGCCGCAGGGCGTGATCGGTTTCGAATATCTGCAGATCGACCACGATCAGCTCGGCTACCACCGGGTGATTGCGCTTGCTTTCCTCGGCTCGGAACGCCTCGAATTAAAGCACGCCGGGTTCGAGAAGTGGTTTCTCGACAATTTGTGGAAACACGCGCAGGGCTACTCCGAACGCGGATTGTCGGTGCGCAGCCGCGTGGAGCAATTCAGCGTAATCCCAAACCAGAACTACGAAGTAGTTCTGCGCGACAAGCAGGTCTTTTTCCGCCCCGCCGCGCAGTAGTCCATCTCAAGACAATTCAAGAGCGTTGACGCAAAGGACGCAGAGGAAAAGCAAGAGAGGGCGCAAAGGAAAGCATGAACGATAATATCCGCTGCCGATTTTCCGATATCGACGAATGCGAGAAGCTCACTCTGCTGTTCGCGACCGCCATTATCCTCTGGCCCTCCTCCGCGTCCTCTCTTTTGCCTCCGCGTCCTCTGCGTCAACGCTCTTGAACCAGCAAGAAGCCTTAGCCAGGCAAATAAGCAGCGAATTCTTTCTCGACCGCCTTGGGATCGGCCTTCAAGCCTGCGGCGACGCCTTGTGCCATGCCGCCGGGGTAAG
>JANMYN010000767.1:0-6043 GCA_031382195.1 Betaproteobacteria bacterium | reverse complement strand
TCGCCAATTTCGGGGACAAAGGCAAACTGGCTTTGCCGCCGGCTCGCCGGTTCGCGATCCTTACTTGCATGGACGCGCGCCTGCAACCATCCAAATACGCCGGACTGACCGAAGGTGACGCGCATGTCATCCGCAACGCCGGCGGCCGCGCCAGCGACGATGCCATTCGATCCCTGATCATTTCGTACAAGCTGCTGGGCACCCGGGAGTGGTTTGTCATCCACCATACCAATTGCGGCATGGAGTTGTTTACCGACGACGTGATCTCCGGCCTGCTCGAGAAAAGCCTGGAGACTGCCACTATCGACGAGAAAGGTTGGCACGACGTGGGCAAGGGCCCGGGTTCGCCGGCCGGAAAATTCATCAAGTGGCACACCATCGGCAACCTCGCGCAAAGCGTGGTCGACGATGTTGCACGCATCCGCAGCCACCCGCTGGTACCGAAGAGCATCCCGATCTATGGCTACATCTACGACGTAAAGACCGGCAAGCTGATCGAAGTTCCGGAAGCGACCCGGATCGGAAAAACGACCTGAAACTTCTCTTGCCCGGCAACCATGCAGATCATCCGCGTGGCGCGCCCGCTGCGCGGCCGTGTTGCGCTTCAACGCCTTTCGGTTTAACTTTGCCGACGGATGACCCGTGGCATTCCGCCGCAGTCAGTGCCGTGCGCGCATAACCTTTAAACTGGAATTGATATGGAGAACTTCACACCCCTCAGTGGTCTCGCTGGTGGATTGCTGATCGGCGGTGCTGCGGCGTTGCTGCTCTTGCTCAATGGCCGCATTGCCGGCATCAGCAGCATTGCCAGCGGTCTGCTCGAATGGAAGCCGGGTGATTTGCTCTGGCGTTTGCTGTTTCTGGGCGGGCTCGTGGCCGGCGCGGGCCTCTACTACGTTGCGTTCGGTCACGTTCCCGTGCCGCGCCCGGACTTTCCGCTCTGGTTGCTGGGAATCGGCGGCGTGCTGGTCGGCTTCGGTACTTCGGTCGGCAGCGGCTGTACCAGCGGGCACGGCGTATGCGGGCTTGGGAGGTTGTCGGTGCGCTCGCTGGTCGCGACATTGATTTTTCTCGTGACCGGCATCATAGCCACCTACGTGGTTCGTCACGTGTTCGGAGTGTTCTGATGGCCAAGCAGATCAGTATTGTCGTCGCGGGTTTGGTCTTTGGCCTCGGATTGGCGTTGTCCGGCATGACCCAAGCGAGCAAGGTGCTGGGTTTTCTGGATGTCACCGGAAACTGGGATCCGACCCTGTTGCTGGTCCTCGGCGGCGCGGTTGTCGTTAGCGTGGTCGCGTTCCGATTCATCCTGCGCCGGCCGGCGCCCGTGCTTGAAGGCGCGTTCAGGCTGCCGGTTGCCAGAGTCATCGACGGGCCGCTGGTAGTGGGCGCCGCGATCTTCGGCATCGGCTGGGGCGTCAGCGGTTACTGCCCCGGACCCGGAATCGCGTTGCTCGCGGCACCCAGTTGGGAGACGTGGATATTTATCCCGTCGATGCTGCTGGGTGCGTTCCTGCACAAGGCGTTGACGTCATCACCCGGCAATGTCGTGACGCAACCGCCCGTTACCGACGGATAACCTCGTAAGGCGATACCAAGCAAGCGCTTGCGGACACGGGCGCTTGCTTATTGTTGGTTGACGTTGGGCGGCTGGGCGTTCGCCTTTGCGAAGGTGAGCGTCAGTCCCGGCATGTGCAGTTTGTCGGAGCGGATCGCACGCGATGTTACCGTCTCACCAAGCCGGTAAAGCGACGAAAGCCGTGTCTGAACTATCCCCTGCAAGCGACCATTTCTGTTGTGATCCCTTAGAGAGCAAAGACTTAACCAATCCCTCTTTTAATTTGCAAATGCGAAGTATTCGCATTATTATTTGCTCCGAGCGTCGGGATGGAGCCCGTGCTCCACGCGTCTAAAACAAACAATTAATGAGGGAAATCAAATGAGGGCCGTATTTGCAGATACAGGTTGGCGAATTCGCAACCGATTGATCGTCACGACATTTATCGTTTGCTTGGCCGGCGGATTCTTCATCGCCGCACCAGCTTTCGCCGACGAGCGGTTTTTCACCTACAGTCAGGACGCAGACGTTCTGCCGAAGGGTGCCTCGGAGTTCGAACAGTGGTTGACGCTGCGCGAGGGCCATCCCGGCGGTGATCGGCAGTTCGATCAATATATCTGGGACTTCCGGGAGGAAATCGAACACGGATTTACCGATCGATTGAGCGGGGCGATGTACCTCAACTTCAGACAGGATCAGGTGGCTGCGAATGAGCCGGGCCTGACGGACTCCAGCAAGTTCTCGTTCAAGGGTATTTCGACGGAATTGAAATACCAGTTGCTCAATCCGAACACCCAGCCGATCGGCGTGGCGTTGTATTTCGAGCCTACATTCAGCGGTAACGAACGGGAACTGGAATATAAGCTCATCGTTTCCAAGAACATCGCGGATAAGTGGGTGCTGGCCGCGAACGCGGTGTTCGAGCAGGAATGGGAAAAGGAAGACGGCGTCACGAAAAAAGAGTCGGTACTTGAATACACGCTGGGCGCCGCATACCGGTTAACGCCGAACTGGTCCGTCGGACTGGAGGGGCGTTATCACGCGGTCTATGAAGGAACGTCTCTGAACGAGCGCCTCGGCAGCGCATGGTTCCTCGGGCCGAACATCCATTACGGAGACGCCAAGTGGTGGGGCACCTTGACGTTCCTGCCGCAAATTTCAGGCAGCCCGAGCGATGGCGGAATCAACAGGACCGAGCATCAGACCTACGAGGCGAGGCTTATTTTCGGCGTCAACTTCTGACGCTGCTCCGTTGGAGGTAAAGATCTAATCCGTTCCCAGCCAGCGCCTGCGGGCGCTGGCGCCGGCCTTGTCTTCGTTGGCGCTCAACGTCCATGTGTCTGGCCTGGCGAGTTCGAGCTTGAGTTGCGTCACGTGCAGTTCGTCGCGACGGAAGGCATGCACTTGCACCGTTTCGCCGGGACGGTACCGGCGCAAGGTCGCATCGATGCTCTCTGGCGATACGCGCAGGCTGTCCACTGCGATCACGATGTCTCCTGCCGCGAGGCCGGCATTCTGCGCGGCGCTGCCTTCGACTACCTGCGTAAGTTTTACGTTGCCGCCATCGCTTTCGATACGAACCCCGATGGCACTGCCACGCGACGCCTGACTTTCCTTCTTCGAATCCTGGCCGTTCTGGCCCGCCGCTGATCGCACCGGTTTTGGGCCCATGTCGACACCGACAGTGCCGAGCAGCTTTTTCAGGGGCAGATCGGCGGTGGAGCGCACCGCCTGATCGAAGAAACGCTTCAGCTTCAGGCCGGCAACCTGTTCGGCGATCTTCTCGATGCCATCCTCGGGAACGCCGATGCCTTTCATGCCGTGGCGCTTCCACAGTGCGCGCATCACGTCGTCGAGAGATTTTCGACCGCCGGTCTGATTCCGTATTAAAAGATCGAGGCAAAGCGCGACCAGGCTGCCCTTGCCGTAGTAGCTCACCCCGGCATTCGGCGTGTTCTCATCCGCGCGGTAGTACTTGATCCACGCATCGAAGCTCGATTCCGAGACGGTCTGCTTCTTGCGCCCGCTGGTCCGCAACAGCGATGTGATGTTTCGGCCCAGGGTGTCCAGATAGGAATTGGCCGGCATCAGTCCGGAACGCACCAGCAACAGGTCGTCGTAGTACGACGTGAAGCCTTCGAAGGCCCACAGCAACGTGGTGTAGTTTTCGTGCTCCAGGTCGTAAGGCGTGAATGCGGCAGGCTTGATGCGCTTGACGTTCCAGGTGTGAAAGTATTCGTGGCTCGCCAGTCCGAGAAAGGTGCGATAGCCGTTGCTCGCCCTGTCCGCGCCTTGTTGCGGCAAGTCATTGCGCGAGCAAAGCAGCGCCGTCGAAGCGCGATGCTCCAATCCACCGTAGCCGTCGCCGATCGCCGTGATCAGGAACACATAGCGGGCCATCGGCGCCGGTTCGCCGAAGAAGCGAATCTGCGTTTCGCACAGTTGCTTGAGGTCACGGGTCAGGCGCCGCATATCGGCGCGATGCCGGCCGGTGATGGCGATGTCGTGCTGCACGCCGCAGGCTTTGAACGTCGCCAGCGTGAAAGTCCCGATCTCGACCGGGTGATCGATCAGCTCGTCATAGTTGGCGGCTTCGTAGGTGCCGAAGGAGTAGGGCTTGGCGCCTTTGCGCTTCATCGCCGTGGCGATGCGCCAGTCGCGATACTTCGCGCCCTTGGGCGGGAGGATCTCCACTTCGCAGGAATCGTCCTCACGGCCTTCGACTTTGAGGAACATTGCAGGCCCGTTAAAGAAGGCGTGGGTGGTGTCGAAATGCGCCCCGCGAACCGAAAGATCCCACGCATAGACTTCCATCGTCACTGTCACCGGGCCGTCGAAGGGTTCGACCTGCCAGGTGTTCTTGTCCAGCTTTACCATGCGCAGTAATTTCCGACCACTGTACGCGCGGATTCGGACCACGTGCTTGGCGAACTCGCGGATCAGGTAGCTGCCCGGAATCCAGGTCGGCAGGGAAAACTTCTGCCCGGAGGGGTCGGGGTTATCGACGGTGCAACGGACTTCGAACAAATGGGCTTCGGGGTTGGCGGGAAATATGGAATAGCAGATCCGGGTTTGCATAAAAGATAGGGGAAGTGAAATCAGCGGGTGTTTATGCACGGCGCACTGATTTTCGTCAAGGCGCCGTTACTCGACCCTGGGTCATATCAGCCCAACTTCCAGGTTAACGTCAGTTCCGTTCCGGTACGCGGGCGAGCGGATGCTGGGAAAGCCAGACCTGCGCACGGCGCGCGCCTTCGGCGACTTCCGCTTCGGTCATTTTCCCGGCCAGGCCGTCGCGGTAGCGGCTCGCCACTGCCTGCCCGGATTCCGCGGCAATCGCGAACCACTGGTAGGCGGCGACGTAATCGGTCGACAGGCTGTTGCCGTCGTAGTGCATTCGCCCGAGTAGGAACTGCGCTTCGTTATCACCCTGCTCCGCAGCTTGCTCGAACCACGACGCGGCGCCGACGTAGTCGCGTGTGCGATAGGCCTGCACGCCCTTGAAGAATGCGTCGTTGTCCTGCTCCCCGGCAACGCCCGCCGAGAGCCAAAACGCCAGCGCCAGTACGGCGATCAGAATTTTCATGTGAAAGCATCCATTGCGATGAAGATATTATGGTGTGCCATCGGCGCGGCCAATTGTCGAAACCAGCGCTGCGGCGACCGCCTGCACCGAAAAGCTGTGGCTCAATGGCACGCCGTTGGAAGGCATCATACTAAAGCAAGCCTCAAGGTCGGGTCGGGTTCGCGCAAATTGTTGACGCAATGAAATTACAGTGCAGAATGGAATATTGTGTCATTGGCCCCTTAAGGCTGCGTTTTCGACAGCAGAAAACCTTTACCCAGCATGCAAATCGAAGACCAACCCAAAAAAGGTGCAAGCCTCGTCCATCCGGCGCAACATCGTGCTGGGCATCGGGCTGGTGACGATCATGCTGCTGCTCAGCGTGACGGGGTATTTGCTCTATTACGCCGGCGACGAGGCCACCCGGCCGGTGATCAGCGCGGTGCACTGGCTCCTGGGTCTGGGCGTGCCGGGGCTGCTCCTCTGGCACGTCGTCTCGGGCCGGGCGCGCACCCGGCTCAGCGAGCCGCTGCCCGAACCGATGGAAAGCGACGCATGAGCCTGGATATGCGCTGGCTGGTGCCGGCGGCGATCTACGCGGTCGCCCCGCAGTGCATCGCCGCCAAGTACATGAGCGTGGACCAGGCCCGCGCGCTGATCTTCCCGTTCGCCGACGAGTTCGTCGAAAGGCCGCTGCAACTGACCCCCGCGCAGATGCAGGAGATCGACAAGAACTCGGGCGTGCCCGGGCGCACGCCCGCGCAGGCGGCCTGGCAGGCGCAGTCCAAGGGCAAGATGATCGGCTGGTTCTTCATCGACCAGGTGATCGGCAAGCACGAGCTCATCACCTACGCGCTGGGCCTCAACGCCGACGGCAGCGTACGCCAGTTCCAGATCATCGAGTACCTGGAAGCCTACGG
>JANMYN010000760.1:0-3269 GCA_031382195.1 Betaproteobacteria bacterium | reverse complement strand
CGGCTTTCGGCCAGCAGGCAAAGCATCTACCGGCAAAGCGATGCGATCATCGCAATCAGATTACCCAATGCTGAACCGCTGCGGGCGCCGGCGCAGTCATTGATCGAGGCCTTGAAATCGGAAAAGCGGACGAGCGTTCAGGGACTCTCGCAGCAGATCACCGACGGTATCATCGGACAGTTGCTGGTTCCGCCGCTGCGCACCCAGGTGCTGGCGGTCAGGCCAAGCGACGACTGGGGCGAACTGCACGGCCTCTATCTGCCGGAAGAAGATGGCAAGACGGCGAAGATTCAACTCTGGATGCGCACCGCAAAGCATAAGCGCGTCGTCGCCTTCAAGAGCTATCTGCGCACATTGCTGCACGAGATTTGTCACCATCTCGACTACGAACTGTATAAATTTCCGGAGACCTTCCACACCGAGGGTTTCTACAACCGTGAATCCAGCCTGTTTCACCAACTTGTACCCGACGGCCCGGCTGGTTTGCCGCGATCGGAGACCTGAATGAAAATCGCCGGCGCCCTGTTTGGCCTTGTCGTTCTGGCAGTGGTATTTGTCGTCTGGTTCCGTGCTTACAAATCCATCAAAGGCGACGACGAGCCGCCGCTTTCGATGGGTAGCCGCAAACCGGGAAAAGAGAACAACTCACTCGAGGAGTTCCTTGCCGCCTACAAACGCGGCGAAGTGGCCGTGGGTAACAGCGCGCCGACAGCGGCCGTCCCGTCGCCGGCGCCGCCGCGGTCGCCCGCGCCCGGCGCCGCCTCAGTAGTGGCGCCGACTGCTCCCGTCAAACGCGATGCCTTCGTCTCCGGTTCGACCAAGCTGGCCTACCTGGCCTGCAAGACCGGACTGCGTGACCACCACATTTTCGCGCACGTGCCGCTCGCGGCGCTGTCAACCGGCGGTGCAATCGACCCGGCGTTGGCACGCACCGGCGTCGATCTGCTGATATGCAACGCGGCCATGTCGGCGGTGGCAGCCATCGATCTGATCGATGCTGGAAACGGCACCACGAATGCTGCGAAGACGGATTACTTGAGGGCGCTGGGGATCCGCTACCTGCGACTGTCAGCAAAATCCCTGCCGCGACCGGACGAATTACACGCGATGCTGTACAAAATGTAAAAAAAGGCCGCGCAGAGCGGCCTTTTTTTCGGGACAGGCAAATGTCAGCCCTTCTTACCCGCCTCGGGTTTGGCCGGCTTCTCGCTCGGCTGAACATCAGCCGGATGCGGGATCGCACTCTCGTCCGCCGGACAGAAGGCATCGATTGCCTCGTTGTGGCACCAGTGGGCGTTGAAGCCATCGTTCTTCTTGATGCACTCGAAAATGTATTTGCCCATTTCGTCGGTCCAGGCACAGTTCTGCCGTTTGAGGAAAAAACGCTCGCGGCCATTGGTCGCGCCTTCGCCGAAGGCCGAACCGCTTGCGCCAAAACCCAGCAACAGCAATCCCAGAAGGCCAACTACAACTCGTTGTTTCATAGCAAACCTTTCAAATTGAGAGCCCGCTCTTGCGTGATGGAGGGCACCGTTAGCGCGGACCGTCCCGGCGTCCGCGCCGGGACTCGAATGTAACGATTCTAGGGTAAAACCGGCGCGACGGAAATTGTGCATCCCCGCATGTCGCCGTCAGATTTTCGCACGGCGCGCCTTAACGGCAGGCTTGCGCTTGCTCACCTTGCGAGCCGCTTCCTTTTTTGCGGGGCCCGGCCTGGCGGCTTTCCGATTGGCCTTCTTGACCTTTTTCAGCATGCGCTCGGCGGTGAACAGATCCTGATCGAGGATGCCGGCCGCGCGCGCGATCGCAATCTTCGCCTCCGCCTTGCTCAGATTCGGACTGATGCGGATCAGTTCGGATATCGCCTCGCCGATGGCCTTGCGCGCACTGGCGCGCAGATGTGCATCCTTGGCGCGATCGAAGGCCTTGAGCAAGGCATCGACCACCGGTTTCGCAAGCAGTTCGATTGCCACGACTTACTTCGCGTGGAACTTGAATTCGAGAACCAGATAGCGGCGACCCACCAGATCCTTCGTTCTGGTTTGTTTCTCACCATTGTATTCCGCGTCGATGGTGAAGCGTCCGCCAGCAGGGGGATTCATGTAAAAATATGGCCCCTCCGAAACCGCCTCGATCAACGCATTGCCGCTGAGGTCGGTGAGCGTGACCTTGACACCGCTGATGTCGCCTGGCTGCCCTTCGACCTCGAAAATCAACTGGATCGGAAACTTGTTCGCGATCTTGAACAGCGCCTTGCGCTGCGCCTCGCCGGACCCGCCTGTGACATAAGTCGTGCCGCCCTGCTTGCGTACCTTGGGCGGTTCCACGTCATCCGCCGCCTGAAGCATCGGCGCCGCAAGTGCAATCATCAGACCCGCTGTCACGCATAATTTGACTTTCATCTTCACACCTTTTCTCGTTCCTGAAACCCAGAATAGTACGCCTGATTCTTCTGCTTTTGACGCGGAGGAAATGGGGATCGGGCCTGCCCGCGCATACGTTCGTGCCCATGGCGAACACCCTGCCGAGCTTTACTTCTCCCGCCCCGCCTCGTGCGTGACCTTCTGCACCGACGAGAGCAGGTACTCCATCACCGTGCGGGTGCCCAGATTGTAATGCTTGACTCCATTGCGGTTGTGGGTCCATCATTTTCGTCGCTGCCTTTGCCCGCCAATGCTAGGTGAATAACTTAACGCACGGAGGCTAGCTGCTGGATCGATTTAGCGGGGCAGCCGTGTTGTTGCACTTGATCCAATTGTTGTTCAACCGCTCTCCCCTGCCGGCCTCTCATCTGGCCGAGCGCGGAAACGGCGGGCAGCACTTCGAAATCGTGCAGGCTCGCTGTTGCTTATGGCTCAACTTCTTTCCCACTTCATACCGCGGAGGAATGCATGGCTACGCAATCCACAAGCACGGCAGAGCAACAAGATGTTCTAGAAGAGTATCACTCCAAGCCCGTGCCGCTCAGGGCGCGCCTGGGATTCAGGGATCCCGCGTTGGTTTGGTCCGGATTCGGCATTGCGTATATCTGCGCCGTTATTGGCGGGATTATCCAGCAAGGGCTGGGCACGACTGACGCTATTCTGGCCATACTGCTCGGCAATTTCATTTTGTTCCTGTATTCCGCCGCGATCGGATATGCCAACGGTAAGTGGGGCCTGAACTTTCCACTCACCGTCAAGGCGGTGTTCGGCGAAGTTGGGGCAGTGCTTCCGATCCTGGTGATGGCGGTGCTGGTCACCGGCTGGTACGCGTTTCAGGCGTGGCTG
>JANMYN010000740.1:0-2494 GCA_031382195.1 Betaproteobacteria bacterium | reverse complement strand
AGGACATTGCTCATCGACGGATCTCCATTTATGAACGGGTCACAGAGAATAAGAACCCGCCCGCCTAACTGGAACTATTGTTTTGCCATTACTAAAGAAGTGGCTGGCATATCATTTTAAGTTGCACGCCTATTTGGGAATATGCCGTGCCGACCGTCGCCGCAGAAGAACAAGAATCGCCGCCGCCGTTAAATACGTGTTCAGCGCCACACGCGAAGTCTTACAACGTGAGTTGGGTGCCGCCGTGCGCCTTGCCAAGAGCGGCAATGGTGGTCTGAAGGTTGAGGCCGGTCGTACTTCTGAATTTCCGCTCAGACGCATGAAGCGCGTCGAAGGTCGCGTGGATTGGCGCCCCGACCTTCGCCATCACGACCGTATTAGCGTCGCACGGCGGCAATACCAACACGCGGCCATCGAACGCCTTGCGGATGGAACCGGTATTCGCCTTCACCCGTTCGCGCCGGCTGAGGAGATTGGTCACCATCATTCCACCGCCGGCAAGCCGGGCCCGGCAAAGACGATAGAACGCCAGCGAGTGGAGCTTGCCCGCCCGCCCCTGAGCATCGAAGCCATCAACAAGAATGAGATCGAATCGACGGCGCGTCGTCGCCATGTACCTGTAACCGTCGCCGATCTCGATATTGAGACGCGCGGACTCTTCCGGCAACTTGAAGAACTGCCACGCATTGAAGACGACCTCCGAATCGATTTCGACCACATCGAGTCTTGCCTCGGGACGATTACGGTGGAGAAATCTGGTGATGGACGCCGCGCCAAGCCCGACCTGCAGCACGCTGCGCGGCCATCCGCGGTCCGGGCGCATGAGCAGCGCCATCATCATTTCGCGCGTGTAGTCGAGTTCGAGCGACCACGGACGCGAGAGCCGCATCGCGCCCTGGATCCAGTGCGGGTCGAATTGCAGGTAGCGGACCCCCGCTTCCTCGCTGATCCTGATTGAGGACATTGAAATACGTGAAGGGTGAAACCGGAAGGCCGCAATACTACCTAATACTTACACCCAACGCAGATACCCTACGCGCGTAGCACGTCGGAGTACCCTTTTAGGCGCAGAGGTCGCAGAGGAAAAAAGGGGAAATGGATAATGGACGAAAAACATTTCAGGTGCACTCGCCGAAGCCGATGCGCCGGAATCCATCGCGCCGGCAGAAGCCACGCAGAGTCCCGGAGTCTCCGTCTTCGAGCCGGGTTCGGGTCTCGCCGTTGGCGAGTTGGACGACGCGCTTTCCGCCTTGGCTCAGTTCCAGCATGAAGCCGCCCTGGCCGGGCTGCGGACCGGACATCGTGCCGGAGCCAAACAAGTCGCCGCTCTGAAGATTGCAACCGTTCACGGTGTGGTGCGCCACCAGTTGTGCAACAGTCCAGTACGCGTCATTGAAGTTGGATTGCATCAGTCGTTCGCCCGCCTGCCCTGTTATCCGCATCTGCTCTGTCTTCAGCCAGGCTTCCAATTGGATGTTGATGGCGCCGGCGGCTGGTACTCCCAGGCCTGGATATCGCGGGCACTCCAGTCGTTGAATAGTGCGAAGCCAAACACGCGCTCCTCCGCTTCCGCGATGGACACCGGTTGCCCGAGCGGATTCGGCGCGGCGATGAATGCGCCCAACTCCAATTCGAAATCCAGCCGGCGGCACGGACCGAAATCCGGTTTTTCCGCCTCCGCGGTCCGGGTCTGGCCATGCGGACGATGAAACGACTGTCCGCTGACGCCGATCGACGATGCGCGGCCGTGATAGCCGATCGGCACCCATTTGTAGTTGGGCAGCAGCGGAGTGTCAGGGCGGAATTGCCTGCCCACCGTCGTTGCGTGGTGAAGGCTGGTGTAGAAATCCGTGTAGTCGCCGATGTGGCAGGGTAGCCCCATCTTCACCGCCGACTGCGGCACCAGATGGGATTGCCAGGTGTCGCGAATGACATCCGGCTTCGACAGATCGGCGCGGCTCGCCTTCTCGAATGTGGCGGCATCCGGACCATGCCCGCTCATGCTGTTGTGCAGGCTCGCGCCGCCCGGCAGGAAGCCCTCGGCTTTGGCGTCGTAGGTTCCATGGATCAGACCCATGAACTCACTGGCGATGTTGCGGTGAAACCAGGGCGGGCGGAATGTGTCCTGCATCGCCAGGATGCGCGGCGGAAAAATCACGAAGTCGATCGTGCTGACGCCCGGCGTGTCCGAGGGTGAATGCAACACGAGGAAGATCGACGGATCAGGATGATCATGACTGATCGATCCGATGGCATTGAATCGCCGCAGGTCATATTTGTACGGCGCGTAATTGCCGTGCCAGGCAACCACATCGATCGGCGAGTGATCCATGGGCGCGGACCACAGGTCACTCTTGCGCTGGATGAACTCGAAAAAAATCGGACCGAGCTGATTCTCGCTGAAAATCTGTAGCAGCAGTTCGCCGGGTTTCCCGTCCAGAAGGATTTTGCGCGCTTTTAGCGCCGCGACGTCCTCGCGATGACCCGGGATGCG
>JANMYN010000712.1:0-4365 GCA_031382195.1 Betaproteobacteria bacterium | reverse complement strand
GCCTTCAACCAGCCATTGGGCCGCCTCAAGGCTCAGGCCGGCCTCATCCAGGAGACGGTACTTGGCTTGATCCGGCCAGAGCGTCATGAGCCCGGTCCGCAGCAGGACGACATCACCCGGCCGCAGTGTCGACCCCTGTTTTTTCAATGCGTCCTTCAGGTCTGCCACCGTGATGGCATAAGACGATGGCAGGTGAACCATATTCTTCGACTTCGCCACATCGATGAGCACGCCCCGGGCGACGATCGGCGGATATTTGTCCACGCCAGACTTGGTCCACCCTCGAACGCCAAGATCGTCACTGGCTTTGACTTCGTTCCAGATTTTGCCGTGCAGCCCGAAGTGATTGAGTGCATCGATATGGGTGCCGGTGTGGGTATACATGGTGACGCCGTCGCCCGAGTAGGACAGCAGTTCCTTGGCGGGGTCGCCTCGCGATGGCGCATGCGTCAGGAAGATCTGAAAGGTCGGATCCCCAAAGGCGCCACAGCAGATGGGCATCCCCACAAACAGGTCCACGCCGAGATCGTAGACCTTGCCGCCGGCGACTTGCTTGAGAACGTCGAACCTGGAGTCATCGGTCATCATGTTAAGGGTGCCGATTTCGTCGGCCGGACCCCATGGGCTCTTTGCCGCCACATTCTTGGCGATCTGCGCTGCCGCTTCTCCTGGCGCCACCGCGAACCCCACCACGACAATAAACCCCAGTGCGGCGACGAACGGTGTTATTGCATGACTGTTTATTTTGGCCATGATCTCCCCCTCAGGTAAGCCTGACGCCCTCGCATAGGGCAACGGTTTTAGCGTGATCCTGCCTTATGCGTTTGTCAAGAAACCAGGAACGACTGATGCTGCTTGCGCAAATAATTTGTAAATTAGCTCGATAGCTGAGCGCGCGTCGCGTGCGGCCGACGGCGCTATGTCACTGCCTGAAGCGCTTCCTTCACGAAATCCATCCGATCCGACTTCGGTTCGAGTCGATCACTTCGCGACCTTTGCAGCCGATGGCCCGGCGGACGACGGCGCCGCAGGTCCGCGGAGTTTGCCGACGACCCCGCCCATGGTGCGATCGAACAGCGACGCTTCGGAAGCCGGTTCCTCGATCACGATCTCGCCGTCGCGGAAACGTTTCGCAAGGACGGCGGCAGAACACTCGAGGACGGTCTTTCCCTGTCGGTCAACGAAGAGGTAGCGCGTCTTGAGCGGACTGACGTAGGACAATTTGGCCGGTTTACCGGAATCCTTTTTGCCTGCCGCGTAAAGTTTCACCCAGATTCCCTGTTTGAGATTGGCAGGTAGTCCCGAAGTGTCTGCGCCCGGGGCAGCTCGCTTCGGATCCGCCGTGGGCTTGATCGTGAAATCCAAATCGTCGACTTCGACTTCCCCGCCCCCGAACGGGTTGTTGACGGTAATTGCCGCCTTGAAATCCCGCGGCTCCGGATTGGACGCTCTGGTTTCGCTCGGGGCAGGCCGTTTGACCGACGGCGTTGCAGCCGGTGGTTTGGCATGTGGCGTCGGGGCAGGCGGTTTGAGTGGCGGCGCCGGAGCCCGCACTTTGACGGGCGGCGCCGGCTCCGGTCCAACAGCTTTCTCGGGCGTTCGTGCAGATTCGGCGACCGATGGGCGATCAACTGATCGCAGATCGATAGTTGGCAGATCAAAAGTTGCCGGATCAAAAGGCGGCAAATCGACAGGCGTTCGATCAACAGGTGTCAGATCGAAAGTTGACGGATCAAAAGGTGTCACATCGACAGGTGTCAGATCAGCCGGTGGTGCGTCAACGCGTGGCGTATCGACAGGCATCGGATCGACGGGCGTCAGATCGAAAGGTGTCAGATCGACAGGGGGCACATCGACAGGCGTCAAATCGACGGGGGTCAGATCAACAGTTGGTGCATCAGCCGGCGTCAATTCCGGTATCGCGTCGTCGTTCGCAGTCGTTGCCTCGAGCGGCTCAGCCACCCTGGGCTTTTCGCTCCCGCCGATGGCTGCGGAATGGAGCTTCCTCAGTTCGGCGAAAAAGTCCAGGCGAACGGCGTCTTCAACGTCGGCAACCTTCAGGCCATCACTCAGGCGCTTGAGCAAGTCAGGCACAATCGTAACTAGCTTTCGGCGCTCCTCATGCGTGTTCTTGCGTTCGACGCTCGAGATGAGCAGATCCATGGTTTCGAGTGCGTTCTTCCAGGCATCGCTCTGTTCGCCGTCCTTAACCTGGACGATCAGCAGCAGCTTGACCCAATGCTGGACCAGAAAGTCGATCACCGGGGGCGGGACCATGCCATCGCTCATGCGAACCTTGATTTCCGCCTGCGCGACGGTCTTGGCAAGAGCGAGGCTTTCTTTCTGCTCTATCTGCGTCGCCGCGGACCGTGTCTCTTGTTCGACGCGCCGGTCCTCGTCGGAGATCAGAGCCTGGAGCCGCTCGCGCATGACGACAAAGATTTCGACATTGTCTTCAAACCCGTCCGAGAGGTCCTGAAGGATGCTCTCCATGCGCGCAAACATCGGATTCGAGGCACTGACGTCGACGGGCAGACGCGCTGCAAGCTCGCCCAGCGAATCGAGCATTTGCCGGGCAGGATGGGTTTTCTTGGAAAAGAATGTCTTGTCTGCGATCGCGACTTTGAGCATCGGGATCTGCAATCGGCCGATGAGCCCCTTCACGCCGATGGGTATCTTTGGATCATCGAATAGCTGATCGAACAGCAACGCCACGATATCCAGCGTCATGGAGTCCATCCGGTTCATGCCCGCACCCAGACTGGTCTCCTTCAATTCGCGCAGGACATTGGTCGTGTCCGGCTCGCCGGTGGCGGGCGCCCGTGACAAGCCGCCACCGGTTATCGCACCGACGTCGCCAAACTGGATGCGCGTGAGCGAATTCAGCAGATCCGCGCCCTGGAGCACCACATGGCCGCCTCCCGCTCCCCCTGCCGCATGGGGCATGCCGGGTAGCGCTGCCGCACCAGGCATGCCCGGTACCGCATCCGGACCTTGGGTGAGCGCCTCCGTTGCTCCGGCAGCGCCGGTCTGACTCATCGCCTTGAGGTTGCTGGCGACCAGATTTTGTAATACCGAAAACAAGTCTGGCTCAGCACCGACCGCTTTGTCGACGTCTGGCGCAGCGGCTTCGGGCTTCTCGGCAGGTGGCGCCTTGCGGCGCCTGCCAACGCTGCGAATCGTGGGAAGGATCGAATTTTCCACCAACACGGCATTCACAGCCTTGTAAATGCCACGAATTTCATCGAGCACATAGTCGTCGAACAGTTTGAGGAGAACCATGCGCACATCGACGTTTGAATCGATCTGATGACAGGTCTGGTTATACGCGTCGCAGATCGCTTGTGGCGTGAAGGGATTGTCTTCGGCCTGCAGGTTGGCATCGCCGAGCAGCACCCCCGCCCGCTGGTCGAGCGCGGCAAGTTCCTCGTCGCAGT
Source organism: Betaproteobacteria bacterium (assembly GCA_031382195.1). Lineage (GTDB taxonomy): Bacteria > Pseudomonadota > Gammaproteobacteria > Burkholderiales > JACQAP01 > JACQAP01. Next base: position 928 of record JANMYN010000712.1, on the reverse strand, counting down.
ACTCGCGCAACTTTTCGGCCATGGCGTTGAATTTGAGCGTCTCGTTCAGGTCGTCTTCCGCGACCAATTCCAGCTCGAGCGAAGACAAATCGATTGCGGAGAAACTTTCGCCTATTTTCTTCACGAGGTTGCCGCGTTCCTGGAATTCACGCAGATAGCGCAGCCGAAACTGTGTCACCACGACTTCGCGCTGCCCCATCACCTTGTTCCTGGTGACCGTGTAGAGTTTTTGCGCTTTGGGGTCGCGTGCTTCACTGGCAAGAGCCGACAGGGCGTCGTCCGCCTGGTCGAGCATACCGGTCAACGCCAGGACCATGCGCTCACAGACCAGGTCACGGCATTGCGCCAAAAGGCTGTCGAACGACATTGCCTGGGGCACGGCCGCAACGGGATCGGAATTCCGATCAGGGGTGGTCTCGGCGTTCAATCTGTACGGTTCCGCACGTTGCAATATGCATACGCGTGTGCCTGTGAAACGCCGCCTTTCCAAACCGGCGCCTGGCGTGGGTATTTCATCCGATCAGGGTGCTCCATCATGCATGGTAGGCGCGATTGTGCCTCACGAATTCTGGGATTTCACGGGTTTTTCGGAGAACAGCACTAAGAAAAAAAGGACCGTCTCCCTTGGACGGACCTTGATAATACGGCAGGAGCGGGCTTGTCTTGAGGCGTCACCCGGGTGGGCAGGACACAGTGAATCGGTTCGCGATGCGCTTGACAGACATCAGGCTCTGCACTGTCGCTGGCGGGCGACGCAAATCAGGTCGCGCCCGGGGTATGACCGGGTACGCGGGGCGCTTGCAAGCCAAGGCAGGGTGGCGCGCGGCGGCCCGGTATCTCTGGTCGCTACTGCGCACCGATGCGGCGCCGCTCCCGCTCAACGAGTTCGCGGCGAAGGATCTTTCCGGTGGGTGATTTGGGGATCTGG
>JANMYN010000688.1:0-1769 GCA_031382195.1 Betaproteobacteria bacterium | reverse complement strand
CGCGGCCAGCGCAATCCCCGCATCGCCGAAAGTCGCCTGCGTGCAGGCCTTCACGCCCAGCCAATGTGGCTGATCCGCCATCCCGCGGAAAAACGGCACCTGCCAGACTTCCCACGCCAGATTCAGCAGGAACGAGAAAATCAAAACGTTGAACTCGGGTATCCTCAGCCACGCAGCAGACGGCTTCATATGCCGATCCGCACGGGTAATGATCTGCGCATTGATGGCGGCCGCCTGGCGGCGACTATTCCGCAACACTGCGCTTCCATGTGAAGTGTTCATAGATCCCTGTCCAGACAAGTCCGAACGAAAAACCAAACATCAGTTCTTCGATTGGCGAACCATAGACCACGATTCCGCTGAGAGCCTTGAGGTTCCAGACCTGATCGATATAGCCTGGCGCCGACCACTTGAGACCTAACAGAAATATCGTGTAAAGCGCGAGGAATAGCACGCCGCCCAGCAGCGTGTTGAATTTGAGGTCTGGACGACATAACACAGCGGCTATCGCGCCCGACACCATCGCTGCGATTCCCGCGTAGATCGGATTCCAGGGAAGGAAATAGAATATGGGAAACGAGATGAACGGCACTGCAAGCGCCCAACGATGCCAGCGATGCCGTCGTCGATGGCGCTCTGCGAAATCAATCAACTCCGGGTGCTTATGCAGGATGATGTTGTAGAGAACCGCGGCGATGCCGCCGATTGCGAAGCTGAAAATGATGCTCTCGATGTCGAAGCCGGTCCGTTGCGCCAATTCGAACAGGCTCGGCGGGTTCCAGTATTCGGGAACAAATATCGGCTCGGTCAGCCCGAATGGCGCCATGAAGATGCTCGTCCACCACATGGCGACCCGATGTCGCGGAAATAGCGAATACAGCAGAACCCATGGCAGCAGGAATGCGCTCGACCAGACCAGCCACACATAGTGATAAGTCATGATGGAATCTGTTGCTGTGCTCCGGTCATAGCTTGACGCGGTTAAGACGCAACGCGTTGGTCACCACGGATACCGAGCTTAGCGCCATGGCAGCACCGGCGAAGATCGGCGAGAGCAGCAGGCCAAAAGCCGGGTAGAGCACGCCGGCGGCAACCGGGATGCCGAGCGCGTTATAGCCGAATGCGAAGGCGAGGTTCTGGCGAATGTTGCGCATCGTGGCGCGCGACAGCACGGCGGCGCGCGCGATGCCGCGCAGATCTCCCTTGACCAGTGTCACGCCGGCGCTTTCCATTGCCACATCGGTGCCGGTACCCATGGCAATGCCGACATCGGCCTGCGCCAACGCCGGCGCGTCGTTGATGCCATCACCCGCCATCGCGACCTTACGCCCTTCTGCCTGCAAGCGCTTTACATGACCCGCCTTGTCTGCAGGCAGCACTTCGGCGAGCGCTTCATCTATCCCGAGTTGTCGTGCAACGGCTTCAGCCGTGCTGCGCGAATCGCCGGTCAGCATCACGATGCGCACGCCCGTTCGCTTGAGTGCTGCGATCGCCTCCGGCGTGCTGTCCTTGATCGGGTCGGCAACCGCGGCAATGCCGGCGGCAATATCGTTTACGGCGATAAACACCACCGTCTTGGCTTGCGTACGCCAGGCTTCCGCGCGCACTTCCCACCGCTGCGTATCGACGCCGCGCTGCGTAAGAAAGCTGCGGCTGCCTACGAGCACGCGTTTGCCATCGACTTCGGCCAGTACGCCGAGACCGTTTACCGCCTCGAATGCAGTGGCCGTCCTCGGTGTCAGGCCGCGCGCCTTCGCACCTTCGACGAT
>JANMYN010000676.1:0-4463 GCA_031382195.1 Betaproteobacteria bacterium | reverse complement strand
TACAACCGGAGGAAGATGTACATCAGACACGTGCTAACACACGCCGAATACGATCGCGGCAATTGGAAGGAATAAACATGTCCGCCATTGAAATGAAGGAGATCATGCGGGAGTATCGCCGGCTGCGTGCGGTGGTGCCGTTGGGTAGCTTGCGCACGAAGAAGGAGTACGAGCATGCGGTCGAAATGCTCGACGCGATTCTCGACGAGATCGGGGAGGATGAGAAGCATCCTATGGCAGAGCTTGCCGATGCGATCAGTGTGTTTGTCGAAAGATACGAGAACGAGCACTTGGCTTTGCTGGGCGGCAAGCCTTCCGAAGTGCTGAAATTTCTCATGCGGGAGCACGAGTTGCGACAGAGTGATTTGCCTGAAATCGGTACTCAGGGGGTGGTGTCCGAGATTATCGCGGGCAAGCGGGAACTGAACACACGCCAGATCAGAAAGCTCGCCGAGCGCTTTGGCGTTTCCCCCGCAGTATTTGTCTGAACGACCTATCAAACCCGCTCGTAGCGCCGGTACTGAACGGCTTCCGCCACGTGCGTGGTAGCAATACCGGAAGCACCGGCCAGATCTGCAACGGTGCGCGCGACCTTGAGGATGCGGTGGTACGCACGCGCGGATAACCCCAGTGCGCTGATCGCCTTGCGCGCCAACTGATCCGCGTCTGCATGCGCAACGCAATGTTCCCCGATTTCCTTGACCGACAGGTGGGCGTTCGGTTTTCCCTGACGTGCAAGCTGGCGCTCGCGCGCCGCCGTCACGCGCTCGCGTATGGCCGCGCTCGGCTCGCCGGACTGGCGCAAGCCGAGATCTTTCTCGGGTACGGCCGGAACCTCGATGTGCAGGTCAATACGATCCAGGAGTGGACCGGAGATGCGATTGCGATAGCGCGAAACCTGGTCCGGCGTGCAATGGCATTTGCCGGAATAGTGGCCGAGGAAACCGCACGGACACGGATTCATGGCTGCCAGCAACTGGAAGCGCGCGGGAAACTCGGCCTGTCGCGCGGCGCGGGAGACGCTGATCTTTCCGGACTCCAGTGGCTCGCGCAGCACCTCGAGCACATCGCGATTGAATTCCGGCAACTCGTCGAGGAACAGCACGCCGTGCATCGCCATCGAGATTTCGCCCGGCCGCGGATTGCTGCCGCCGCCCACCAGCGCGACGGCGGAAGCCGTGTGATGCGGTGAACGGTAAGGCCGCCGCTTCCAGTGACGCACGTCGAAACCCGCACTGCCCAAAGACTGCATTGCCGCAGAAGCAAGCGCTTCTTCCTCGGTCATCGGCGGAAGGATGCCGGCAAAGCGTTCCGCGAGCATGGTCTTGCCGGTACCCGGCGGCCCGACCATCAGCATGCTATGGCTCCCGGCCGCGGCAACTTCGAGCGCACGCTTGGCCTGCAACTGACCTTTCACTTCAGCGAGATCCGCCACTTCATTCTCAGTCGGCAGCGGCGCCTGTACGGAGGCCGCTAGCAACTCGCGGCCGGCAAGGTGCGCGCAGACCTGCAACAGCGTCGCCGCCGGATATACGCGTGCGTCTCGTACCAGCGCTGCTTCCAGGGCACTGTCGACCGGCAATACAAAGGCACGGCCGGAACGATGCGCGTTGTAAGTCATGGCCAGCGCACCGCGGATGGAACGCAACTCGCCGGTCAATGCAAGTTCCCCGGCGAATTCATACTCGGCAAGTTTATCGCCGGGGATCTGCCCCGAGGCCGCGAGTATCCCGAGGGCGATGGGCAGATCGAAGCGTCCGCTTTCCTTGGGCAAGTCGGCGGGCGCCAGGTTGACCGTGATGCGGCGTGCGGGAAAGTCAAAGCGGCAATTCAGCAGCGCCGAGCGTACGCGGTCCTTGCTCTCCTTCACTTCCGCTTCTGGCAGCCCGACGATCGTAAAACTGGGCAGTCCATTGGCGAGATGAACCTCCACCGTAACCGGTGGCGCTTCCATGCCGGCAAGCGCCCGGCTATATAGAACGGCGAGGGACACGTCTGCGACTTAAGGGACGAGGGACGAGGGGCGAGATAAGGGCTTAATACGACAAGTCGAAATCCGGAACGGGAGTTGGATGAGCTCCAAAGCGGCGGCCTTCTCTGCAATGAACCCCACGCTTTCCCCATTCACCCCTCGTCCCTCGCCCCTCGCCCCTTTTTACCTAGTCTCGCCTCCAGCTCCAACACCCTGATCTCCATCTGCTGCAGCTTTTCACGGGCGCGGCTGAGCACTTCCTGCTGAATGTCGAATTCCTCGCGGGTCACCAGATCGAGTCGGGAAAAGGCACTCGACAAAAGCGCACGCAGATTCTTTTCGACGTCCCTGGCGGGGGACGCCGCGATGAGTTCGGCCACCTTGCGGTTCAATTCGTCCAGAAATCTGGTTTCCAAAGCGCACCTCCTTGCGGGAAGTGTAGCAAAGCATGACTTGGATTCCTCTGCGCACCGCTTGTGTGCAAAGCATCAGGTCCGCGCAATTGTTTGGTGCAGCACCGCGCCGGCCTTTAACGCGGGAAGGCGTAACTGGTTAATTAAGAAGAATTTTCCGTTTGGCATGTTAAATGCTGACGCCTCTCACCGCTGTTTCCAGCCAATTCTTATTTCAATCATCACAAAGGAAGATCGCCATGTTTGAGAAAAAACTTCTTGCGGTTGCCATAGTGGGTACTTTCGCACTGCCGGGGGTCGTATTGGCCGCAGATTCATCCAAAACCGGGGTCCCGACTCTCGACCAGGTTCTCGAAGCCTCCGGCGTCTCGCTCAACGGCTATATCGATGCCGGATATGAGTATGCAAGCAAGGAACCTTCCGATCGCGTATTCGATACCAAGCGCAACTCGTTCGATCTGCATCAAGTGGGGCTCACCGTCGCCAAGCAGCCGAAGGAAGGATTTGGCGGCCTGGTCAACGTCACCGCTGGTTCAGATGCCCAACTCATCCACTCGGCCCCGGTCGAGGATTCGAAATTTGACGTGACCCAGGCCTACCTCCAATACGCGACCGGGGCGTTGACCGTCATCGGCGGGAAATTCGTCACGCTGGCCGGAACCGAGGTCATTGCCAGCCCGACCAACAACAATATCTCGCGCTCGATTCTGTTTGGCGCGATTCCCTTCACCCACACCGGTGTGCGCGCCACGTATGTGCTTAACGACAAGGTGAGCCTGACGGGCGGCATGAACAACGGCTGGGATCAGATGCAGGATTTGAACAAACAGAAGACCGTCGAGCTCGGCGTCGCGCTGACCCCGATCAAGCCGCTGGCAGTCAATATCATCGGCTACTTCGGCTCGGAACCGACTGGAGCGACGTCATCCGCCAGCAAATCGCTGATCAACATCGTCGCCACCTGGACTATGTCCGATGCCCTGTCTTTCGGGGGTGAGTACGTGGACGTCAAACAGGACGAAGCCGGGGGGCCGGGCAGTGCCAGCGCCAAGTACTCGGGTCTTGCGGGATACGTGACCTACATGCTCAAAGACAATTGGCGCATTGCGGGTCGCGTCGAGTGGTTCAAGGACACCGACAGCTTCCATTTTGGCGGCCCCGCCAACACGAAGTACACCGAGGGCACGGTCACGCTTGCCTACCTGGCCGCCAAGAACGCCGAGATCCGCGGCGAGATCCGCACCGACAAGGCCAGCAATGAGTTCTTCGACGACGGTAACGGATCGCTGAGCAAAACCATGTATTCGGTGGGAGTCCAGGGAATCTACAAGTTCTAATTTTCCAAACCAGGTGCCCATTCAGGGAGCGTCAAAACATGAAACTAGTGACTGCAATCATCAAGCCTTTCAAGCTTGACGAGGTGCGTGAAGCCTTGTCCGCCATCGGCGTGCAGGGCATCACGGTAACCGAAGTCAAGGGCTTCGGCCGGCAAAAGGGCCACACCGAGCTTTACCGCGGGGCTGAGTATGTCGTGGACTTCCTGCCCAAGGTGAAAATCGAAGCCGCGATCAAGACTGAGTTGCTGGATCAGGTGATCGAGGCCATCGAAAAATCCGCCAACACGGGCAAAATCGGTGACGGCAAGATCTTCGTGTTCGACCTCGAACAGGTTGTCCGCATTCGCACCGGTGAGACCGGCGCGGAAGCGCTATAGGGAGAATGTCATGATCAAGAAGATTTTTGCGCTGATCGCTTTGTGCGGAGTAATGGGACTTTCCGTGCCGGTCTTTGCCGACGAAGCGGCTGCGCCAGCCGCAGCGCCTGCCGCCGTAGCCGCCGCGCCCGCTGCGGCGCCGGCTGCCGAAGCACCGAAGATGGATGCCGGTAGCACCGCGTGGATGATCACCGCCACCGTGCTGGTCATGCTGATGACCGTGCCGGGGCTGGCACTGTTCTACGGCGGCCTGGTCCGCACGAAGAACATGCTATCGCTGTTGATGCAGGTTTTTTTAACGTTCTCCCTGGTGTCCGTGATCTGGGCGCTTTGGGCCTACAGCCTGGCATTTTCGGAAGGCAAC
>JANMYN010000646.1:0-5055 GCA_031382195.1 Betaproteobacteria bacterium | reverse complement strand
GCTGGGTGCTGCAAGAAGATAACTCCTACGGCTTGGAGCGGAAGGCCCTGTGCGGCGCGTTTATGGACAGCATGGGAAAACTCGCCTGGCCGAATAGCTAACATGAATCAACCGGTGACGAGGCGCTCGGAGAACGTCTTGAGGTCCACGACTTCGCCGTAGGCGGACGCGAGCGCGGCCATGAAGGCGCCGTGCACCAGCGTTGCGGGTATGACATCGCCGCCGAACTCCAGATCGCTGGCGGCGCAGGCATCTTCAATCACCGTGCAGTGATAACCCATGTCGAACGCCGCCCTGACGGTGGCGTCCACGCACAGGTTGCTCATCGCTCCGCAGAAGAAAAGTTCTTTCGCTCCGAGAACGTGCAGGGCCTTGGCCAGCGTGGTGTCGCGAAACGCATTCGGATAATGCTTGGTGATCAGCCTGTCCTCACCCTGGGTGGCGACGCGCGGATCTATCTCGGCGCCGGGGGTGCCTTCGAGCAGAAATCCGACCGCCGGATCTTTCTCCATATGCCGCACGTGTATCACCGGTATGCCACTGGTGCGAAACAACGCAATCAATTGCGCGGCGCGCTCGACGGTGCGCTCGATCCCGGGCAGCGGGAATTTTCCGCCCGCGAAATAATCGCGTTGCAGGTCGATGACGATCAGGGCGGTGTCGGACATTGAATATGCATCGCGATTGGTAATCCAATTATATGAGCGTGCCGGTCTTCGGGAAACTTCCGCTGCGGGATTGTTGCTGATTCGCGACTGCGCCCGGACCTGACCGCAGGTTTGATGGGGAGGCAGTGCACCGGCTTCAAACCTCGGCGCCCCACCGGCCATGGTGCAGCGCATCCAACCGCTTGGTTCTGGACTTGGCGCTCGGGCCGGTGCATGATTTTGTGCCTGTCCGGCCGGAGGCGGTAAGGCTATGACGGCGCCATTGCACAGGTGTGGCGTCGCCGCCCTGGGCCACCGCGCCTGATTTCGGCCGGAGAGAATAGAAAAATCAACTATGGGAGGGGAAAACCATGAGTGCTGCCGGATCTGCTGCAAACCCGCGTTGGTGGGTGCCGGGCGACTGGAACGGGTTCTTCGGTCTGTTCACGAACGTGCTGCTGAACGTCATCGTGCTCACCACGTTGTGCCTGTATGTGGTGCAGCTCCCACCCGACACGGTCTACGGACGCGTGTTGCCGGCGCTGGGCATCGCATTGCCGATCGGCAACCTGTTCTACGCCTGGCTTGCTTACAAGCTGGCGAAAGAGACCGGTCGTACCGACGTCACGGCCATGCCGTACGGTCCGAGCGTGCCGCACATGTTCATCGTGGTGCTGGTGGTCATGCTGCCTACGTACCTTTCCACCAAGGACCCGATGATCGCCTATGCCGCGGGACTCGCGTGGTGCTTCATCATCGGCGTGATCGTTCTGCTCGGCTGCTTCGTCGGGCCGTGGATCCGCAAGATGACTCCGCGCGCCGCGATGCTGGGCACGCTGGCGGGCATCTCCATCGCCTTCATTTCGATGCGCCCGGCGTTCCAGATGTGGGAAGTGCCCTGGATCGGTTTCGTCTGCTTCGCCATCGTGCTCATCGCCTGGACCGCCAACATCCGGCTTCCCGGCGGCGTTCCCGGCGGACTCGCCGCAGTGATCGTGGGCGCAGCAATCGGCTGGATCGCCGCGGCGCTGGGCTGGAGCGACTACATGAAGGGCGCGGAAGTCGGCAAGGCGTTCGAGCAGTTCGGCCTGCACCTGCCCTGGTTCTCCGCTGATGTATTCCGCGGCCTGGCTGGCATCGCGCCGCTGCTGGCCACCGCCATCCCGCTTGGCATCTATAACTTCACGGAAGCGATGAACAACGTGGAGAGCGCCTCGGCGGCGGGCGACAACTACAACCTGCGCAAGATTCTCGCGGCGGACGGCATCGGCGCGATTGTCGGATCGATGCTGGGAAGCCCGTTCCCGCCGGCGGTATATATCGGGCATCCGGGCTGGAAGTCAGTGGGCGGACGCATCGGTTATTCGTTCGCCACCGGCATCGCCATTGCGCTGGTCTGCTTCCTCGGACTCACGGCGCTGCTGCTCAACCTGATCCCGCTGGTGGCGATCCTGCCGATCCTGCTCTACATCGGCCTGGTGATCGGCGCGCAGGCATTCCAGGCGAGCCCGGCAAAACACGCACCGGCAGTGGTACTGGCCATCATTCCGAACATCGCCGAATGGGCCAAGATCAACATCGACGGTGCGCTCGGCGCGGCCGGCACCAATGCCGATAAAGTCGGCATGGCCGCGCTGGGACAGGTAGGCGTCGTCTATCAGGGCCTCGCCACGCTTGGGGGCGGCTCGGTGCTTGCCGGTATGGTGCTGGGTGCGATGGCGGCCTTCATCATCGACCGCAAGCTCACCAACGCCGCGATCGTTGCGTTCGTCGGTGCCGCGTTCGCCTTTATCGGCCTGATCCACGGGCCGCACCTGGGTTGGATGGTGTCGCCGCTGGTTGCACTCGGCTATGTGATGTTCGGCGGCGTTTGCCTGCTGATGTCGCGACAGGAGGCGCCACCCGCCGCCGCTTAGCGGGAATTATGCTGGAACCGCGCGCTCTCAGACCGGCACGATATGCGTGCCGGTCGCGCCCGAGAGCGCGCGCCCGAGGTTGGGCGGATCCGTAATCAACGCGCGGCTGCCGCCCCCTTCAAGGAAGGCGATGACGGCTTCGATCTTTGGGCCCATGCTGCCTTTTGGAAACTGGCCCTCGGCGAAATAGCGCCGCGCCTCGTCGAGTCCGATGCGGTCCAGCCAGCGCTGGTCAGGCTTGCCGAAATTGACTGCCACCTTTTCCACACCCGTGGAGACCACGAACAATTCGGCGCTGATATCGCGCGCCAGCAGGCTGGAAGCGAAATCCTTGTCGATGACCGCTTCCAGGCCCTGCAATTCGCCGGCGGCGTCGCGCAACACCGGGATGCCGCCACCGCCGCAAGCAATGACGATGTAACCCAGGTCGATCAGCGCCTCGATGATGTCGAGTTCGATGATCTCCTTTGGCTGCGGCGAGGCGACCACCCTGCGCCAGCCGCGGCCAGAATCCTCCTTCACCGTCCATCCGAGGTCGTGCGCCAATGCCTCCGCAACGTCCTGCGTCATGTGCGCGCCGATCGGCTTGGTCGGCGTCTTGAATGCCGGGTCGTCCGGATCAACCCGCACCTGCGTGACGATCGCCACCACTTTGCGCTTGAGCTTCCGGCGCCTGAATTCGTTGTAGAGCGCGCGCTGAAACATGTAGCCAATCGCGCCTTGCGTATCGGCGTCGGCGAAATCCACCGGCACCTCCGGCACTACACCCTTGGCAATGCCCGAGCGGCGCAGAATAAAGCCCACCTGCGGGCCGTTTCCGTGCGTGAGCACTACTGTCCATCCCGCCTCGACCATGTCCGCGACATAGTGGGAGGTCATCGTCGCCGCTTTCACCTGGTCGGGGATCGACTGGTGATGCTCGTCGATGATGAGCGCATTGCCGCCCACGGCCACAACCGCTGTCTGTTTGCGTTTCGTCATCAGAGCGCTCCGGCGAGGTAGGCTAGGCAGGCCCGATGCCGGCGGGTACGGATACCTGCATCCGCGCTGCCAGCGCAATGACGGCCTGGGTAAAACATTCCAGCGGGGCGCGCGTGATGCCCGCGCCGATCTGCCCGACGCCGGCTTCCTTGTGCGCGATGCCGGTGTTGATGATCGGCAAAATATTGGTATCGAGCACACGCCGCGCATCGATGCCGGCAGGCGTGCCGCTGAAATTCATTGCGGGCAGCGTGAGGGCACTGTTACGCCCGAGCGTGATATTGCGCATCTCGCGCGTATTGGCGATCGCATCCTGCGGTGTGCCGCCGACGAACTGCACGATGGCCGGCGCCGTGGCCATGGCAAATCCGCCCAGGCCTGCGGTCTCGGTGATCGAACTGTCGCCCATGTCCGGTGCCGCGTGCTCCGGCCCGTAACTCGGAAAGTAAAGTCCGCCCACCACTGGCGAAGGGGCTTCGAACCATTGCTCGCCGGTACCAGAAAGGCGCACACCGAAACGTACGCCATTGCGCGACATGGCGGTGACGAGGCTGCTGTCTTTCACACCGTGCGCAGCATCGAGCATCGACTTGCATGCCGCCATCGACAAGTTCAGAAAAAAATGATCGTTGCCGGCGATGAAGGTGACGGCATCGGCAATTGCAGTGGCATCGAAGCCCGAATGCAGCGCCGCCGGAACGATCTTCTTCAGGAAGAGCGAAGACGCCGCGGCGTTGCGGTTGTGGACTTCGTCACCCATCTGCAGCGCCTGCGCGATCAGCGGCTTCAATTCCAGCGGCCCGTGCTTGGCAAGCGCGGCCGACAGCGCGGGCGCGAGCACCTGCGCCATCCAGTGCAGGCGCTTGATCACTTCGGCCGAATTGGCGCCGAAGCGCAGCACCTTGCCCAGGCCCTCGTTCAGGTTCGAATAGGCGCGGTTGCCGCCGGCGGCGTTCTCGACCACCCACACCGGCATCGACGGGCTGATCACGCCCGCCATCGGGCCGACGGCTGCATGGTGATGCGCGGGCGCGAAGGCAATCGTGCCACCCTGCGCAAGCCCGCGCGCAGCATCCACGTCCGCGGCCCAGCCCTCGTAGAGGATTGCGCCGATCACCGCGCCCTGCATCGGCCCGCACATCTCCGCCCAGGCGATCGGCGGTCCGGCGTGCAGGATCATGCGCTCCTGCATTTCCGGCAATTGCTGCCTGGCGATGCCGATACCGGTAAGCAGGGGTTGGGCGGCGAGAAATGCAGCGTAGGCGGTTTCGTTGGCGCGTTCCACGTCCGGGTGATTGAGCAATTGCGCGAGACACCAGCCGGCGGCGCGGTTGCCGCCGGCCGGCGGCGTCCAGTCCAGCTGCACCGACTTGCCGCCGGCCTTCACGATGGAATCGGCACACGACTGCAGCCCGACATTGATGATCTGGCGGCCTTCCTGGAACAGCGTGCTCATTTAAACCTCATGATTCATCCGCATTTCGGTTGTCACTGCGCGGCGCGCGCCTTCG